>NZ_RAVY01000329.1:0-5714 GCF_003611625.1 Corallococcus sp. CA054B | reverse complement strand
AATCCGGCAGCGACCTACTCTCCCACGCGGTTTCCCGCGGAGTACCATCGGCTCTGGAGGGCTTAACTTCCGTGTTCGGGATGGGAACGGGTGTGACCCCTCCGACATTGCCACCGGAAAAACGAATGACGGTGCATACGAAGGGTAAGTTGCAAGCTTCCGCTTGAGTGAAGCTTCTTGGACAGAAGTCGAAGAAGCAATTGAAACAGCTGCCTTCCGGGCGGACGCGCATGTGGCGTCCTGGCCTCGGCCTTGGCCCCGAGTCCCTTACTCCCCTTGAGGGGGCATGCAAGAGAATGGGGGAAGTAAGCCTCTCGACTTATTAGTACTGGTTAGCTTAACGCGTTACCGCGCTTACACACCCAGCCTATCAACGTGGTAGTCTTCCACGAGTCTTCAGGGGCTTGCGCCCGGGATACCTGGTCTTGAGGTCGGTTTCCCGCTTAGATGCTTTCAGCGGTTATCCAATCGGCACATGGCTACCCAGCGATGCCTCTGGCGAGACAACTGGTACACCAGCGGTGCCTCCAACCCGGTCCTCTCGTACTAAGGTCAGAGCCTCTCAAGTATCCTACGCCCACAGCAGATAGGGACCAAACTGTCTCACGACGTTTTGAACCCAGCTCGCGTACCGCTTTAATTGGCGAACAGCCAAACCCTTGGGACCTGCTCCAGCCCCAGGATGCGATGAGCCGACATCGAGGTGCCAAACCTCCCCGTCGATGTGAACTCTTGGGGGAGATAAGCCTGTTATCCCCGGAGTACCTTTTATCCGTTGAGCGATGGCCCTTCCATTCAGGACCACCGGATCACTATGACCTGCTTTCGCACCTGCTCGACCTGTCGGTCTCGCAGTCAAGCTCCCTTATGCCATTGCACTCGACGCCCGGTTTCCAATCGGGCTGAGGGAACCATCGCGCGCCTCCGTTACTTTTTGGGAGGCGACCGCCCCAGTCAAACTACCCACCAGACAGTGTCCCAGTCCCGGCTTACGAGACGTGGTTAGACACCAGAAATCAGCAGGGTGGTATTTCACCGTTGCCTCCACCGAACCTAGCGGCCCGGCTTCAAAGGCTCCCACCTATCCTACACAGCCAATCCCTAGTGTCACTGTCAAGTTGTAGTAAAGGTTCACGGGGTCTTTCCGTCTTGCTGCGGGTAAACTGCATCGGCACAGCTATTTCAATTTCGCTGAGTCCCTCTCCGAGACAGTGCGGAAGTCGTTACTCCATTCGTGCAGGTCGGAACTTACCCGACAAGGAATTTCGCTACCTTAGGACCGTTATAGTTACGGCCGCCGTTTACTGGGGCTTCGGATCATCGCTTCGCCTTGCGGCTGACGAATCCCCTTAACCTTCCAGCACCGGGCAGGAGTCAGACCCTATACGTCGGCTTGTCGCCTTCGCAGAGTCCTGTGTTTTTGGTAAACAGTCGCTACCGCCATTTCTCTGCAACCTCTCTCGGCTTCGGCTGTACGCCTACACCTACCAGAGGCCCACCTTCTTCCGAAGTTACGGTGGAAATTTGCCTAGTTCCTTGGAGGAGAGTTCTCTCAAGCGCCTTAGGATTTTCTCCTCACCCACCTGTGTCGGTTTGCGGTACGGACACCCTGCAGACTCCCTGCGGGACTTTTCTTGGAAGCCGAGCATCAGCGACTTACCCCTTGCGGGGCGCCATGGGGTCTCGGGGATGACTGCCGCGCCTTTATTCGTACGCGACACCCCTACGCCTTTAGACTGACACAACCACCGGTCAGCTCGCCTAGCTTTCTCCGTCCTCCCTCAGTTCAACGTCTGCAAGATGGCGCAGGAATATTAACCTGCTTGCCATCACCTACGCCTTTCGGCCTCGGCTTAGGACCCGGCTAACCCTGGGAAGATTAACTTGACCCAGGAAACCTTGGGTTTACGGCGAGGGGGTTTCTCACCCCCTTTATCGCTACTCATTTCGGCATCAGCACTCCCAGTCGCTCCAGCGGCCTTTTCAGTCCACCTTCGCTGCAACTGGGACGCTCCCCTACCGCCATGCATGCCAAACATGCATGACCCGAAGCTTCGGCACTAGTCTTGAGCCCCGTTACATTTTCGGCGCGGCCTGTCTTGACCAGTGAGCTATTACGCTTTCTTTAAAGGATGGCTGCTTCTAAGCCAACCTCCTGGTTGTCAATGACTTGCCACATCCTTTCTAGTGTTCACTTAGACTAGATTTGGGGGCCTTAGCTGTCGGTCTGGGTTATTCCCCTCTTGCCAATGGACGTTATCACCCACTGACTGCGTCCCGGGATAACAATTGCCGGCATTCGGAGTTTGATACGGTTTGGTAATCTGGTGAGACCCCTAGCCGTTTCAGTGCTCTACCTCCGGCATTGAATTACCCGAGCCGATACCTAAATATCTTTCGGGGAGAACCAGCTATCACGGAGTTTGATTGGCCTTTCACCCCTACACACAGCTCATCCCAGAAATTTTCAACTTTCATGAGTTCGGTCCTCCATGCGGTGTTACCCGCACTTCAACCTGGCCATGTGTAGATCACCCCGCTTCGGGTTATAATACACGCAACTTAGCGCCCTATTCGGACTCGCTTTCGCTCCGGCTCCACCTAACGGCTTAGCCTCGCTACGTATATTAAGTCGCCGAATCATGATGCAAAAGGTACGCTCTCGCACTGGCTTGCGCCGTAGTGCTCGAACTGCTTGTAGACATGCGGTTTCAGGTTCTTTTGACTCCCCTCACCGGGGTTCTTTTCACCTTTCCCTCGCGGTACTTGTTCACTATCGGTCGCCAAGGAGTATTTAGGCTTACCGGATGGTCCCGGCAGATTCAGACAGGATTGCACGTGTCCCGTCTTACTTGGGTAACCCGCTCAGCTCCAGTTGGCTTTCGTGTACGCGACTATCACGCTCTTTGGTGCGTCTTTCCAGGACGCTTCCACTAGCCCTCCAGAGTCCTACCGCGGACCCGCTACCCCATCGCCATTTGCATGGCGCTGGTTTGGCCTCTTCCCATTTCGCTCGCCACTACTTTGGGAATCACTCATTGTTTTCTCTTCCTCAGGGTACTGAGATGTTTCACTTCCCCTGGTTTGCTCTGCAAACCTATGAATTCAGTTTGCAGTAACGCAGCTATTCGCCGCGCTGGGTTTCCCCATTCGGACATCTCCGGATCAACGTTTGGTTGGCAACTCCCCGAAGCTTTTCGCAGCCACCCACGTCCTTCATCGCCTCTTGGCACCTAGGCATCCACCGCACGCCCTTAGTAGCTTACTTGCCCTAATCTCTTGTCTAATGCCCGCCTCCCGGCGGATTTTCGAAACTCGGAGACCAAGGCCCAGACCTCTGCTCTTCGCTAGCAGGCCCGGAAGACATTCTTTATTGCTGTTTCTCACTGCTTCTTCTTGTGTGGGAGACTTCGCTTTTGCCCCACCCGGCTGCCTCGCGGCGCCAGGTGAGACTCATTTCGAAGTCGGCACTTCTGTTGAGAACTTCACTCAGCAGAAATTGCAACTTACCCTTCGTATGCACTTGTCAAAGAACGTCCCTGCGACTTCCAGGAAACTTGTGGAGCTGATCGGGTTCGAACCGACGACATCCAGCTTGCAAAGCTGGCGCTCTCCCAGCTGAGCTACAGCCCCGACTCTCGCGTCAGCACCAGTCACCCTTCGCTTCCCTCCAGTGAGGGAGAAGAGTGGTGGGCCTAGGTGGACTTGAACCACCGACCTCGCGCTTATCAGGCGCGCGCTCTAGCCAGCTGAGCTATAGGCCCAGGGGGCTAAAGCATCGGCGAACCCTACAGCGTCCTTCATTCTCAAAGAGCCGAGCCACCTTCGCTCAGTCCTTCAAAACCAAACAGCAAGCCCTTAGCGACATAATGGATTGTTTACCGGAAACATTGACCTAGAGATGACCTGACAGCCCGAAGGCTGCTGGTGTTGCCTACTCGCCCGAAGGCTGAGTCCAACACCCGGTCTCCTTAGAAAGGAGGTGATCCAGCCGCAGGTTCCCCTACGGCTACCTTGTTACGACTTCACCCCAGTTACCGAGCACTCCTTGGGCATCTCTTGGTGAGATGACTTCTGGAGCAATCGACTCCCATGGTGTGACGGGCGGTGTGTACAAGGCCCGGGAACGTATTCACCGCAGCGTGCTGATCTGCGATTACTAGCGATTCCTCCTTCATGGAGTCGAGTTGCAGACTCCAATCTGAACTGAGACCGGTTTTCTGCGATTAGCTCCCCCTCGCGGGTTTGCAGCGCTCTGTACCGGCCATTGTAGCACGTGTGTAGCCCTGGTCATAAAGGCCATGAGGACTTGACGTCATCCCCACCTTCCTCCGGTTTAACACCGGCAGTCCCTCTAGAGATCCACTTGCGTGGCAACTAAAGGCGAGGGTTGCGCTCGTTGCGGGACTTAACCCAACATCTCACGACACGAGCTGACGACAGCCATGCAGCACCTGTCTCTCGGTTCCCTTGCGGGCACTCCCTCATCTCTGAAGGATTCCGAGGATGTCAAGACCAGGTAAGGTTCTGCGCGTTGCGTCGAATTAAACCACATGCTCCACCGCTTGTGCGGGCCCCCGTCAATTCCTTTGAGTTTTAGTCTTGCGACCGTACTTCCCAGGCGGAGAACTTAATGCGTTAGCTACGGCACCGCGGGGGTCAACTCCCACGACACCTAGTTCTCATCGTTTACGGCGTGGACTACCAGGGTATCTAATCCTGTTTGCTACCCACGCTTTCGCGTCTCAGCGTCAGTTACCGTCCAGGTGGCCGCCTTCGCCACCGGTGTTCCTCCCCATATCTACGAATTTCACCTCTACTTGGGGAATTCCGCCACCCTCTCCGGCACTCAAGCTCTGCAGTTTCGGGCGCACTTCCTCAGTTGAGCTGAGGGCTTTCACACCCGACTTGCAAAGCCGCCTACACGCGCTTTACGCCCAATAATTCCGAACAACGCTTGCACCCTCTGTATTACCGCGGCTGCTGGCACAGAGTTAGCCGGTGCTTCTTCTCCCGGTACCGTCAAGGCAAAGCGTATTAGGCTTTACGGTTTCGTCCCGGTCGAAAGTGCTTTACAATCCAAAGACCTTCATCACACACGCGGCGTTGCTGCGTCAGGCTTTCGCCCATTGCGCAAAATTCCCCACTGCTGCCTCCCGTAGGAGTCTGGACCGTGTCTCAGTTCCAGTGTGGCTGATCGTCCTCTCAGACCAGCTACCCGTCGTCGCCTTGGTGGGCCATTACCCCGCCAACTAGCTGATGGGCCGCGGACTCATCTGGTTGTGATAGCTTGTATACAGAGGCCACCTTTTCCCTCAGTCTCCGAAGAAACCGTGGGCTTATCCGGTATTAGCCAATCTTTCGACTGGTTATCCCAGGCATCCAGGCAGATTATCCACGTGTTACGCACCCGTGCGCCGCTCTACTAAGGGTTGCCCCTATTCGCGCTCGACTTGCATGTGTTAGGCACGCCGCCAGCGTTCGTTCTGAGCCAGGATCAAACTCTCCAATTGTATTCTTGGTTTGCTTGAACCGGCGTTCCCCGAGACCCGGCTAAGGAGTCTCGGCTCGCTGATTCGTCGGCACTTCCCTCCTCGCTGCGCTTTTCAGCGCTGCTCTTGGAGGTGAAGATGCCCTCAAAAAATTGACTGCGGTTTCCGCAATCCATTACTGCTTGGGCTTGCTATTTGGTTTTCAAAGACCGAGCCGCCTGT
>NZ_RAVY01000328.1:0-6067 GCF_003611625.1 Corallococcus sp. CA054B | reverse complement strand
CTTCCCTCCCGCCTCGCCCAAAAGCCTTGAAGCCGCGGCAGCGGCCACACCTTCCAGGTGTGGCCCTCGCGGATCAGGTGGCGAAGCTAGGCACCCACCCCGGGACTGCCAACCGCCTCACCGTGGGAAAAACAGGGGAATTGCCCTCCAGAACGTCCACTGGATGGCACCACCCGTGCCCACCACGGCGGAAGACTTCAGAATTTCGGAATCCGCAACGTCTTGCTGATCATCGCGCTGCCGCTGGCCACGTAGAGCAGCGCCAGCGGGTGCAGCGTGAGCGGTCCCAGGTTCCACACCCCGCCCCACAACGCGTCGCCAATGCGGCCCTGCCACGTGGCCGCCGCCAGCACCATCACCAGGAGCAGGCTGGTGGGGATGGGGGTGCCCTCGAAGTACTTCACCTTGCCGGTGCCGTCGGACAGCTCCGCGGACGTGACGTTGAAGCGCGCCAGGCGGCTGATGCCGCACGCGACGAAGTAGAGCAGCGCCGCCACGTCCAGGTTGCCGCGCAGGCCCACCGCGAACGCCAGCGCCGCGGGCGCCATGCCAAAGGAGATGACGTCCGCCAGCGAGTCCAGGTCCGCGCCCAGCGGGGACTTGCGGAAGCGCCACCGGGCAATCCGGCCGTCCGCCACGTCCATCGCCAGCGCCACCGGCATCAGGCAGAACGCCACCCACAGCCAGCGTGGGTTGTTCGTGGCCAGCGCCTGCATGGCCGCGAGGATGGCCCCCGCGCCGGAGAAGCCGTTGCCGAGCGTGACGAAGTCCGCCAGCACGAAGGTGCGAATCATGGAGAAGTGGCGGCGCGGGCGGCGGGCCGCGGGCGGCGACGAGGGCTCGGACGTCATGGCTCACATGTAACACACACCGTCTTTCCGGCTTTCCCAAACCCACGACGCAGCGCATCTGGCCGTGTCATCCCCGTGAAAAAGTCAAATCCCAGAAACATTGACCGGCGAATCGCCACCTTCCTAGTCTCCGGGCCGCCATGCCCGAGCACATCCCCGATAATCTTCCTCCTCGCGGGGGGTTCCGTTCTGTCCGGACCCGCCGTCTTTCTCTCTCCCTGATCGCGTCCCTGGCGCTGGTGGCCACCGCCACCGGCTGTGAGGATGATCCCAAGCCCGTCGATCCGGGGCCCACCCCGACGACCCCGAAGTACACGGCGAAGATCAAGCGCACCTCCTACGGCATTCCGCACATCACCGCGGACAACTACGCCAGCCTGGGCTTCGGCCAGGGCTATGCCTTCGCGCAGGACCACGTCTGTACGCTGGCGGATCAGATCCTCAAGGTGCGCGGCGAGCGCGCGCGCTTCCTGGGTCAGGGCGCGGGCAACCGGCACGTGGGCTCCGACATCGCGTACCGGGCCATGGACCTGATGGGGCGCGCGGAAGCGGCCTTCCCCACCCTGTCGCAGGAAGTGCAGGACATGGTCACGGGCTACGTGGCCGGCTACAACAAGTACCTGGAGGACGTGCCCGCGGACGCCCGTCCCGCCGAGTGCGCCAACGCGGCCTGGGTCCGGCCCATCAGCACCACCGACCTGCTGGCGTACAACACGGACCTGACGCTGCTGGCGGGCATCAACGCGCTGGCGCTCACCATCCCGAACGCCACGCCCCCCGCCGTGAGCGCGCAGTCCGTGGACCCGCTGCAGGCCGCGCTGCGCCCGCAGATGCCGTCGCTGGAGGAGCTCCAGCGGCTGAAGCTGGCGGACTTCGGCAGCAACGGCTGGGCCATTGGCGGTGAGCGCACCGACAACGGCAAGGGCATGGTCATGGCCAACCCGCACTTCCCCTGGGAAGGCGAGCTGCGCCTGTGGGAGAGCCAGCTGACCGTGCCGGGCCAGATGAACGTCTACGGCGTGGGCCTCATGGGCGTGCCGGCGGTGCTCATCGGCTTCAACGAGCACGTGGGCTGGACGCACACGTTCTCCTCCGGCCAGCGCGCGACCCTCTACCAGCTGCAGCTCGTGGACGGGAAGCCGACCGTCTACAAGTACGGCAACGAAGAGCGCCAGATGACCTCCAAGACGATCACCGTCCTGGTGAAGCTGTCGGAAGGCTCGCTGACGAACTACTCGCAGACCGTCTGGTTCAGCCACTACGGCCCGATGATCGCCTTCCCGGACTCGGCCGCGCCGGGCTTCCCCGCTGGCACGCTGGGCTGGAACCCCAAGACGGCGCTCACGCTGCGCGACGCCAACATCGACAACACCAAGTTCCTGGACCAGTTCCACGGCATGAACAAGGCGAAGTCCC
The DNA here is from genome assembly GCF_003611625.1 of Corallococcus sp. CA054B. Classification (NCBI taxonomy): domain Bacteria; kingdom Pseudomonadati; phylum Myxococcota; class Myxococcia; order Myxococcales; family Myxococcaceae; genus Corallococcus; species Corallococcus sp. CA054B. The sequence continues at coordinate 3,800 of NZ_RAVY01000328.1, read as the reverse complement.
TGGCCGAATTCAAGGACGTCTACTCCACCCAGCAGGGCCTACCCTGGGTGAACACCATGTTCGCCGACAAGGACGGCAACGCCTGGTACACGGACGCCACGCCCACGCCCAACCTCACCAAGGACGCGTACACCAAGTGGCTCACCGAGGCGACCACGGGCTCCAACCCCATCACCGCGGGCATCTTCCAGGGCCTGGGCTTCGTGCTGCTCAACGGCAGCGACCCGGCCAATGAGTGGCAGGTGGAGCCGGGCTCGCGCAGCCCCGGCCTCGTGCCCTTCGCCAAGGTGCCGCAGCTGGAGCGCAAGGACTTCGTCTTCAACGCGAACGACAGCTACTGGCTGGCCAACCCCTCCCAGCCGCTCACCGGCTTCTCCCCGCTGCACGGCCTGGAGAACTTCCCCCAGTCGCCGCGCACGCGCATGAACGCCACGGTCCTCACGGAGGTCAGCGAGACCGGCGCCTCCGGCGCGGACGGCAAGTTCAGCCACGAGGAGCTGAAGGCGGCCGTGTTCAGCAACCGCAGCAGCATGGCGGAGCTGCTGCTCGCGTCCGTGGTGGAGCGCTGCACGGGCAAGACGACGGTGACCTACAACAACACCGCCGTGGACATCAGCCAGGCCTGCGCGCTGCTGGCCGGCTGGAACGGCCGCTACGACGTGGACCAGAAGGGCGCGTTCGTGTTCCGCGAGTTCCTGGGCGCGTACACCGGCGGCAACCTCCAGAACGCGGGCCCGCTGTTCTCCGTGGGCTTCAACCCGGCCAACCCCATCGCCACGCCCAACACCCTGACGCCCGCGCCCGCCACGGGTGACGACCCGGTGCTGGTGAAGCTGGCGCAGGCCGTCTTCACCATCACCCGCTCCGGCAACGCGCTGGACAAGACGCTGGGCCAGGTGCAGTTCACCACCCGCGCGGGCGCCCCCATCCCCCTGCACGGCGGCATGCACCGCGAGGGCGTCACCAACGTGATGTCCTACGGCGCCGCCCGCACCACGGTGTTCGACTTCGCCCAGCCCCACTCGGCCTCGTTCAACGCCAACACCCTGCTGGCGAAGGAGGGCTACCCCATCAACAACGGCAGCTCCTTCATCATGGCGCTCCAGTTCACCGACGCGGGCCCCACCGCCAACGCCGTGCTGACCTACAGCCAGTCCGGCGACCCCAAGTCCCCGCACTACGCGGACCAGACCCAGCTGTACTCCCAGAAGCAGTGGCGCCCCATCCTGTTCACCGACGCGCAGATCAACGGCGACGCGAACCTGGTGGAGACCACCGTCTCCGGCGGGTAACCGCGTCCGTCTGACGGCCTGAAGCCTCTGGAAGGCCCCGGGAGCCACCGTGCTCCCGGGGCCTTCTTGTTTTCATGGGGAGTCGCCGTTGAAACTTGTCACATGGAACGGAATAGACAGACAGGGCAGCCGGCCCCGGCGTCTGGGTTCAGCATCCGCTAGCGGACATCCAAGGGGGCCTCCGAGGCGAACACACAGTCCGTGACGCCGTCAGGGGTGCGCGGATGTGTCGTCTCAGCAATGTCAGCCTTCAGGGCTAGTTTCTTGACCGCGGCTGAAGAGCAGGATGTCCCCCAGGCCCAGGGAGAACGCCCGGACGCGTACCGACCGGGACGGCCGCTGGGTCCGACACGAAGGAGTCGCGAACGCCATGGCACTTCCGGTCTACAAGACAGACGTCATCGACAAGGTGTTCTTCCTGCGCTGGGACGCTCCACCGACGCCGGAAGAGATACAGGCGGTGTTTCAGAAGATGCAGGCCGCCTACCAGCAGCATCAGCAGCAGCCGCTGGTGCTGGTGACAATCGCGGGAGCGAAGTCCGCGGTCCCCAACAGCGAACAGCGCCGGCACCTGTCCAACATGCTGTCGGACGCGCGGGCGCTGTTCTCGGAAATCCACGTCATCATCGAAGGCAACGAGCTACAGCACAACCTCCAGCGCGTCATCGTGTCGGGGATGCTCATCGTCACGCGCACGTATGACGACCAGTTCATCCGCGTGCACAAGAACGCGGACGGGGCGGCGGGCTTCATCGCCCGGCGGCTGGGCGTGGATGGCACGCAGGTAGTGAACGAAGCGCGGTCGCGCGGCGTGGTGATGTAGTCCCCGGGGGGATTCGGGGGCCCTTTTCGAGGGCCCCCGGCCCCGGAGAGAGAAGCCTTCCGGGCGGGCGACCTTCAGCCCCTCGCGCCCTGCCCCACCGGGCGGGCCGGACGGGTGGCGCCGACGGAGCCGCGCACGTAGCGGTGGTCGAAGAGGTCCACGTAGAGGTACTCGGGCCAGGACACCATCGCGCGAGCCCCCAGCATCACGCCTCGCATGATTTCACTCACCATCAGCCCCGCGGCGGTGGTGGCGCCAATCACGCACGTGGGCGCGTGGCCCTTCCCCTGGTAGCAGGCATCCATGTACTCCTGGAGCATGTAGCTGCCCAGGTGCGGGATGATCTTGGGCAGGTCGATGCGGCCGTCCGGGAGGATGAAGAGCTCCTCGTAGAGCGGCGCGTCCGGCTGGAAGACGTGGAGCGCGGCGCCAAAGCCCAGCATCAGCCCGGTCATGATGGGGATGCCCAGCTGCCGGCACGTCTGGTGGAGCGACTCCTTGGCGCGGGCCCCCGCGATGTCGATGACCTCCACCACGTAGTCCACCGGCGGCAGGCCGCCCAGGCCCTTGAGCACGTCCGCCACGTTGTCGTCGGTGATGCCCTCCTTCACCTTCAGCACGCGCAGGTCCGGGTGGATGTCCCGGCACATGCGCTCCACCACGTCCACCTTGTGCTGGCCCAGGGTGCTTTCAAAGCAGCCAATCTGCCGGTTGATGTTGTGGCGCTCGTAGACGTCGAAGTCCGCGAGCGTCAGGCAGCCGAAGCCCAGGCGCGCCAGGTCCACCGCGCACTGGCCCCCGGCGCCGCCCACGCCGGCGATGAGCACGTGGGTGCTGGCGAGCTTGTCCATGGTCTGCGGGTGGAGGACGCCCAGGTTGCGCTGGAAACGGGGGTTCACGTTCGTCATGGAAGGGCTCCCTACTTGCGCATGCAGACGTAGAAGTTCTCGCCGTAGTAGTCGTCGCCGTCGGCCACCAGCGCCTCGCTGAAGCCCACCTTCTCCAGCAGCTTCACCGCCTGGTCCGTGTCCAGGAAGGTGACCATCTCGTTGGGGTCCGTGGTGAGCCGCTGGGCGCAGGTGCGGTGGTGGTTCACCGCGCGCTGGAGGCTCTCCGTCCACCGCCCCTGGGCCTCCCATTCCCGGATGGAGTTCTTCAGCACCAGCTCCAGGTCGGGCCGGGGCCGCTTGTTGCTCGTCATGCACAGGACGCCGCCGGGCTTCAGGTGCGTCCAGGCCTCGCGCAGCACGGCCTCCGGGTCCTTCACGTAGAAGAGGACGTTGTTCATCACCACCGCGTCCGCGGCCCCCTCCACCTCCAGGGGGAACTGCGCCACGTCCCCGGGCAGCAGCGTCCAGCGGGCGCGCACCGCCTCCGGCTCCTTCGCGCGGCGGCGCACCGCCAGGGCCAGCATGGCCTGGTTGTTGTCGAAGCCGACGACGCGCTGCCCGCGGCGCACCAGGGGCTCGCTCACGAGCCCCGTGCCACACCCCGCGTCGATGACGTAGGAGCGCTCCCGGGTGTCGCGGAGGATCTTCTCGCGCTGCCGCTGGTAGCACGGCAGCTCGGGGATCATCTGATCGTAGCTGTGCGCGAAGTCGTTCCAGATGTTGTCGACGAAGACGGTCTCGGGCATGGGTCCTCCCCCTCCGAGGGGAGTCAGGGTGAGACCCGTTGTTGTCTCC
>NZ_RAVY01000327.1:0-6087 GCF_003611625.1 Corallococcus sp. CA054B | reverse complement strand
CCCCGGCCCCGGCTCCGGCCGCCCCCGCCGCTCCCAAGCCGTACCTCGGAAGCTTCGGCGTCGACACGCCGGGCATGGACACCTCCGTCGCCCCGGGCGATGACTTCTACCGCTACGTCAACGGCAAGTGGGCGGACGGCGCGGTGATTCCGCCGGACCGCTCCTCCTTTGGCATGTTCACGCGCCTGGCCGAGGACGCCACGAAGCAGACGCGCGACATCCTGGAGGCCGCCGCGAAGTCGGACGCCCCCGCTGGCAGCGAGGAGCGCAAGCTGGGTGACTTCTACGCCAGCTTCATGGACGAGGCCGCCATCGAGGCCAAGGGCGCCACGCCGCTCAAGCCGGAGCTGGACCGCATCTCCGCCGTGGCCAACCGCAAGGGCCTGGCGTCGCTCCTGGGCACCACGCTGCGCAGCGACGTGGATCCGCTCAACACCGGGCAGGCCACCACGAACCGCCTCCTGGGCCTCTGGGTGGCGGAGGACCTGAACGACCCCAGCCGCTACGTCGCGTACATCCTCCAGGGCGGCCTGGGCCTGCCGGACCGCGACTTCTATCTGAAGGACACGCCGCGCTTCAAAGAGGTGCGGGAGAAGTATCAGCAGCACATCGCGACCCAGCTGAAGAACGCCGGCATCCCCGACGCGGAAGCGAAGGCCCGCGCCATCTTCGGGCTGGAGACGAAGATCGCCCAGGCCCACTGGTCCGCGCAGGACACGCAGGACGTGGAGAAGGTGAACAACCCCTGGAAGCAGACGGACTTCGCGAAGAAGGCGCCCGGCATGGACTGGGCCGCGTACTTCGCGAGCGCCGGGCTTGGGTCCCAGAAGGACTTCATCGTCTGGCAGCCGTCCGCCATCACCGGCATCGCGAAGCTGGTGGGCAGCGAGCCCCTCCAGACGTGGAAGGACTACCTGGCCTTCCACGCCATCATGCAGGGCACCCCGTACCTGTCGAAGGCCTTCGTGGACGCGGGCTTCGACTTCAGCGGGAAGACGCTCTCTGGCGCCCAGCAGCTGAGCGACCGCTGGAAGCGCGGCGTGAACTTCTCCAACCTCGCCATGGGCGAGGCCGTGGGCAAGCGCTACGTGGAGAAGCACTTCCCGCCCGCCGCCAAGGCCGAGGCGGACCTGATGGTGCGCAACATCCTGGCCGCGCTGGGCCGCCACATCGACGCGCTCGCGTGGATGTCTCCGGAGACCAAGGCCCGCGCCAAGGAGAAGCTGGGCACGGTGCAGGTGGGCATTGGCCACCCGGACACCTGGCGTGACTACTCCGGCCTGGAAATCGTGAAGGGAGACGCCTTCGGCAACGCGGAGCGCGCGGAGCTCTTCGAGCACCAGCGCAACCTGGCCAAGCTGGGCAAGCCCGTGAACCGCATGGAGTGGTTCATGACGCCCCAGGAGGTCAACGCGCTCAACTCGCCGCAGCAGAACTCCATCATCTTCCCGGCCGCCATCCTCCAGCCCCCGTTCTTCGACCCGAACGCCGACCCGGCCGTGAACTACGGCGGCATCGGCTCCGTCATCGGGCACGAGATCGTCCACAGCTTCGACGACGTGGGCGCGCAGTTCGACGCGCAGGGCAAGCTGTCCAACTGGTGGACGCCCAAGGACCTGGAGCAGTTCAAGGCCGCGGGCAAGGCGCTGGCCGCGCAGTACAACGCGTACAAGCCCCTGCCGGACATGAACCTGAACGGCGAGCTGACGCTGGGCGAGAACATCGCCGACGTGGCGGGCGTCTCCATTGCCCATGACGGCTACCTGATGTCCCTGGAGGGCAAGCCCGCGCCCGTGCTGGAGGGCTTCACGGGCGAGCAGCGCTTCTTCCTGGGCTTCGCGCAGGTGTGGCGCAGCAAGTTCCGGGAACCGCTGCTGCGCCGGCTGCTCGTGACGGACGGGCACTCGCCCGGCATGTTCCGCGCGGCCACCGTGCGCAACCTGGACGCGTGGTACCCGGCGTTCGACGTGAAGCCCGGCCAGGGCCTCTACCTCACGCCTGAGCAGCGCGTGAAGGTCTGGTAGTCCCGTTCCACCCGCACCGGGCGCACGAAGGCCGTGCGTCCGGTGCACCCGGGGGTCCTCCAGAAAAACCATTGGGGACGAAACTTAAAAAGGCGCGCTGCGACAATGTAGGAGTCAGTAGGCCGCTCCTCATCCCCCCGGAGGAACACCATGGAAATCAACCGCAAGTCGCCCGCCTCCATCGCCCCCACCGCCAACACGGCCACCTCCCGAGCCCAGGCGCCCAAGGCGAAGCCCCTGACGGTGCGTGACGGTTTCGACTCCCAGGGTGCGCGTCCCTCCAACTTCGTGGACCGCCCGACGGGCCGTCCCTCGATCCCGGGCGCCAGCGTGCCGGCGTCGGCCTTTGCCTTCGGCGGCGCGAACGTCGCGGTGAAGCCGGGCGCGAACAAGGTCGCCGACACGAAGCCGGTGGACCCGTCGCAGCCCAAGCCCAAGCTGACGGGCGAGCCGGTCATCGCGGTCATCGACGGTGGCGTGGACTACAAGCACACCGACCTGGACGACGCGATGTGGACGAACCCCGGTGAAGTCGAAGGGGACGGCATCGACAACGACGGCAACGGCATCGCGGACGACATCCACGGCTTCAACGTGGGCACCGGCAAGGGCGACCCGTTCAAGGGCGAGGGCACGGACCACGGCACGCACGTGGCGGGCATCATCGCGGCCGAGGACAACGGCGAGGGCAACACCGGCATCGCCGCGGGCAAGGCGAAGATTCTGAGCGTGGGCGGCCTGTACGACGGCGCGGACCTGCTCACCAACTTCGAGCGCTCGGTGGACTACCTGGTGAAGATGAAGACCGAGCACGGCGTGAACATCCGCGCCGCGAACGCGAGCTTCGGTGACTCCTACCGCGACGTTGCGTCCCAGAAGCGCTGGGAGGCCGCCATCCAGAAGCTGGCGGACGCGGACATCCTGCTGCTCGCGGCCACGGCCAACGGCAACGGCAGCAACATGAACAACGTGCCGGACATGCCGGCCAACGTGGACCTGCCCAACGTCCTCACCGTGGCGTCCATGGACCGCAACAACGACAAGCTGGCCCGCTTCTCGTCGCACGGCGACAAGGTGGTGGACCTGGCCGCCGTGGGCGAAGACGTGTTCAGCACCGTGCCCGGCAACGACTGGGAGGAGATGAGCGGCACCTCCATGGCGACGCCGACGGTGGCCGCCACCGCCGCGCGCATGTTCGCGGAGAACCCGGACCTGACGGCCGTGCAGGTGCGCGACCTCATCCTCAAGACGGTGGACCAGGACGCGGACCTCAAGGGCAAGGTCATCACCGGCGGCAAGCTGAACATCCAGGCCGCCATCGACGCCGCCAAGGCCACCGTGGAGCCGAAGCCGGAGACGCAGCAGCCCGTCGCCTCGCGCTGAAAGAACCGCCTGCCGTCTTCCGGGCCGGGTGCGCTCTGTGCGCGCCCGGCCCGTTGTCTTTCATGGCCTCAGGGGGTGAAGAGCTCCGTGGCGGACACGGGGCCTGCTTCACCCTCGCCCCCGGTGACCAGCACCCGGCCCGACGGCAAGAGCGTCGCCGCGTGGTTGCTCCGGCCCACGGACAGCCCGCCCGTGGCCCGCCAGACGCGGGTGTCCGGCTCATAGACCTCCGCGCTGGACAGATGCGCATCGCGCGCGTTGCCGCCGCCCGTCACCAGCACCCGGCCCGATGGCAGCAGCGTCGCCGTGTGCCACGCGCGCGCCTCGGACATTCCTCCGACGGAAGTCCAGGTGCCCGTGCCCGGGTCGTACAGCTCCGCCGTGGCAAGGGAGCCCACGGCCGCGACTCCCCCCGCCACCAGCACCTGGCCCGACGGCAGCAGCGTCGCAGTGTGAAGGCAGCGAGTGGACGCCATGCTTCCGGTGTTGCTCCAGGTGCCCTCCGCCGGGTCATACAGCTCCGCCGTGGCGGTCATGCTGCTGAGCACCATGCCGCCCGTCACCAGCACCTTGCCTGACGGCAGCAACGTCGCCGTGTGTCCCGAGCGGGCCGTGGCCAGGGCGCCGGAGATGGCCCAGGTCCCGGTCCCCGGGTCGTAGAGCTGCGCGCTGGGGCTGCCGCCGCCCGACAGCAGCACCCGGCCCGACGGCAGCAGCGTCAGCGCGTGCCCCTCGCGGGGCGCGAGCAGATTGCCAGCGGAGGCCCAGGAGCGGGCGGCCGGGTCGTACAGCTCCGTCCCCGCCGAGGGTCCCTTGTCGGTGGATCCCGCCGCGGCCAGCACCCGGCCCGACGGCAGCAGCACGGCCCCGAACACCTGGCGTGCGGTGAGCATCCCCCCGGTGGAGCTCCAGCTCTCGCTCTTCGGATTGAACAGCTCCGCCGACGCCAGGGCGCCCGTGGCCGAGGCTCCCCCTGCCACCAGCACGTCCCCCGAGGGCAGCAGCACCGCCGTATGGGAGGCGCGGCCCGTGGCCAGCGCGGCCGTGGCGCGCCACGTATCCCTTCCCGGCGAGTACACCTCCGCGGTGGCGAGCGAATACGTGGTGCCATCCGAGCCCCCCATCACCAGCACCCGGCCCGACGCGAGCAGGACGGCCTCGTGCGAGCCGCGCGGAGCGTTGAGCGCCACGGTCGAGGTCCACGCCGCCGTCTCCGGGTCGTAGAGCCACGCCGAGGTGGACTCCTCATCGCCATTCACCGCGCCTCCCACGAGCAGGACCTGTCCCGATGGCAGCAACGTCGCCGTGTGCCGACTGAGGGCCACGGGCAGGCTGGCCGTAGCCGTCCAGGTGCCGAGGGCCGGGTCGTAGAGCTCCGCGGTGGCGACGACTCCCGCGCCCGACAGGCTGCTGCCTCCCACGGTCAGCACCTTGCCCGACGGCAACAGCGTGACCGTGTGGACGAAGCGGTCCGAGGACATCTTGCCGGTGGCCGTCCAGGTGCCCGTGGCGGGGTCATAGAGCTCCGACACCGCGCGGCTGCCGCTCATGGTGAAGCCCCCCGTCACCAGCACCTTGCCCGAGGGCAACACCGTGAGCGCGTGCCGGGAGCGGCCGGCGGCCATGGCGCCGGTGGCGCTCCAGGTCCCCGCGGCGGGGTCATATACCTCCGCCGTGGCGATGCCCGCGCCCGAGGAATAGCCGCCCGACACCAGCACCTTGCCCGACGGCAGCAACGTCGCCGTGTGCATCCACCGACCGGTGGACATGCTGGCGGTGACGGACCAGGTTCCCGACACCGGGTCATAGAGCTCCGCTGACGTCGTGAGGCTCGCCCCGGTGTCGCCTCCCGTGACCAGCACCAGTCCTGAGGGCAGCAGCGTCGCCGTGTGCCCGGAGCGCCGCTGGACCATGGAACCCGTGGCGGTCCAGGTCTCCGTCGCCGGGTCGAACAACTCCGTGGCGGTGCTGTTCGAGCTTCCCGTCACCAGCACCCTGCCCGAGAGCAGCACCGTCGCGGTGTGGCTGGAACGGCCCATCACCAGGTTCTCCGTCCGCAGCCACGTGGGGCAGTCCGGGATGCCGACGGCGACGAACGACGCCACGGCCGACAGGTCCAGGGCGTTGGCGACCGTCACGGTGAACGACGCGACGATGCCGGGCTCCAGGCACCGCGGCGCCGTCCACACAATCTGGCTCGTGGTGGCCGTCTCCTGAGCGGCCCCCTGCGTCCCGACGTTCGCCGTCCACGAGAACCGCAGCGCGCTGCCCTGGGGGTCCTGCGCGGAGACGCGGAAGGTGAGCCGTCCGCCGCCCTCCACGTAGTTCGAGGCCGCGGGAGCCTCCAGGAACCGCGGTGCCAGGGACGTGCCCGCGTCGTCCGTTCCCGCGTCGTGCGTGCCACCGTCATCGGAGCCCGCGTCCTGACCGTCTCCGGCGTCGGAGTCCACCACGCCGCAGCGCTCCGGGTTGCGCAGGCAGAACTCACGCCCCTCCTGATCAAAGTCGGTGCAGCCACAGAGCGCGGCCAACAGCCCGCCCACCCAGAGGAGGCGAAGTGCGCGCGCGTTCACGGCCACCTCCCGGACACGAAGGCGGACGTCCCGTCCGTCCCCAGTTGAAGGCCTGGCTTCTCCGCGGGCCCGCCCAGCAGGAACATGCCCGCGGAGAGCCCCAGCCC
>NZ_RAVY01000326.1:0-6119 GCF_003611625.1 Corallococcus sp. CA054B | reverse complement strand
GACGAAGCCCCCGCCCCCACCGCGCCCGCCGTGGAGGACATCGCGCAGCGCGAGCAGGAGCTGCTCACCTGGACGCTGGGCGCGAAGTACGACGCCACGCAGGCCAACATCACCTTCAACGTGTACTCGTCGCGCGCCACGCGCATCGAGGTGTGGATCTACAACACGGCGCAGGGCGCGCAGGAGCGCGTCAGCTACGTGATGACGAAGAACGCGACGACCCACGTCTGGACGAAGACCGTCTCCGTCGCCACGCTGAAGAACAGCTACAACGTCACCGGCACCGTCTATTACGGCTACCGCGCATGGGGCCCCAACTGGACGTACAACTCCAGCTGGACCAAGGCGAACAACACGGTGGGCTTCATCGCGGACGTGGACTCCGCGGGCAACCGCTTCAACCCGAACAAGCTGCTGTGGGACCCGTACGCGCTGGAGCTGTCGCACGACCCGGTGAACCCCAGCAACGCGGACGCCACGGTGTTCGCGTCCGGTCCGCTGCACCGCTACAAGGACAGCGGCCCGTTCGCGCCCAAGAGCATCGTGCTGCCGCCGGACACCACGTCCACCGGCACCAAGCCCACGCGCGCCTTCAAGGACGACATCGTCTATGAGGTGCACCTGCGCGGCCTGACGAAGCAGGACACCGGCTCCGGGCTGGATGCCGCCTGTCTGGGCACCTACAAGACGGCGGGCCAGAAGGCCGCGCAGCTGGCGGCGCTGGGCGTCACGGCGGTGGAGTTCCTGCCGCTGCACGAGACGGACAACGGCAACAACGACACGGTCGCGAGCACCGCGGGCGACAACTACTGGGGTTACATGAACCTCAGCTACTTCGCGCCGGACCGCCGCTACGCGTGCGACCAGACGCCGGGCGGCCCCACGCGCGAGTTCAAGGCCATGGTGAAGGCGTTCCACGACGCCGGCATCAAGGTGCTGGTGGACGTGGTCTACAACCACACCGGCGAGGGCGGCGCGTGGATCAGCGGCGACCCGAACACGTACAACGTCATGTCGTACCGGGGCCTGGACAACCCCACGTACTACAGCCTGACGAAGGACATGAAGTTCAACTGGGACAACACGGGCGTGGGCGGCAACTTCAACACGTTCAACCCCACGGCCCGCAACGTCATCCTGCATTCGCTGTCGTACTGGAAGGACACGCTGGGCGTGGACGGCTTCCGGTTCGACCTGGCGTCGGTGCTGGGCAACATCTACGAGCACGAGACGGCCACGCACGGCGGCTTCGAATACAACCGCGACAACCCGGACACGGCGCTCAATCAAATCACCACGCAGCTGGACCCGCGTCCGGAGGCGGGCGGCGCGGGCACGGACTTCATCGCGGAGCCGTGGGCCATTGGTGGCAATTCCTACCAGGTGGGCAACTTCCCGGCGAAGTGGCGGGAGTGGAACGGCGCGTTCCGCGACACCTTCCGCAAGGACCAGAACCAGCTGGGCGTGGAGAGCATCAAGCCGTCGGACCTGGCCAAGCGCTTCACGGGTTCGTCGGACCTGTATCAGGATGACGGACGCAAGCCGGCCGCGTCCGTGAACTTCATGGTGGCCCACGACGGCCTCACCCTGAAGGACCTGTACACGTGCAACAGCAAGAACAACAGCCAGGCGTGGCCCTACGGCCCGTCTGACGGCGGCGAGGACAACAACCACAGCTGGGACCAGGGCGGCAGCGCGGCGATGCAGCGGCAGGCGGCGCGCAACGGCATGGCGTTCATGATGCTGAGCGCGGGCGTGCCCATGCTGACGGGCGGCGACGAGTTCCTGCGCACGCAGTACTGCAACAACAACGTGTACAACCTGGACTCGAACAAGAACTGGCTGGACTACGCGTGGACCACGGACCAGTCCAACTTCCGCACGTTCACCCAGAGGCTCATCGCGTTCCGCAAGGCGCACCCCGCGCTGCGTCCGGCGGAGTTCTACAAGACGAACGACAACAACGGGAACGTGATGGAGCAGCACCGCTGGTTCAAGCCGGACGGCTACGTGCCGGACGCGTCGTACTTCGACAATGCGGGCAACCACGCGCTGGCCTACCGCATCGACGCGACGGAGTTCTCCGGTGAGACGGTGAGCGCCATCTACGTCGCCTACAACGGCTGGTCCGCCAACGTGAACTTCCTGCTGCCGTGGCCGGGCAACGGCAAGCAGTGGTACCGCGTGACGGACACCTGCTCGTGGGCCGAGGGCGCGAACCAGGTGGTGCTCAACCCGGGCGCCGCGGACCTGATTGGCGGCGAGGCCACGAGCTACGGCGTGTGTGGCCGCGGCGTGCTGGTGCTGGTGGCCAAGTAGCGTGAAGGCCGTGGAGGGCCCGGTGCTCCCTTGGGGCCGGGCCCTTCGCGTGGGAGCGAACACTGCACACTGCACACGCGTGAGGGCGAGCCGGTATAAGGCAGCCATGGCCCAGAATGACAGCGCGGTGGCGAAGCGGCTTCAGCAGGAGGACTCGTTCGAAAAGGAGACGTTCGAGGGGTTGGACCTCCAGGGCATCGACCTGGGTGACAAGGAGTTCTACCAATGCACCTTCCTGAACTGTGAGTTGCAGGAGGGCCGGTGGAAGGACACGCTGCTGGAGGCGTGCGTGTTCCAGGGCTGCAACCTGACGCGCGCGAACTTCAATGCCATCCGGCTGAGGGACGTGCGCTTCGAGGGCTCGAAGCTGATGGGCATTGACTGGACGGGCGTGGCGCCGAACCCGGAGGTGAACTTCGAGGAGTGCGGCCTGCCCTACAGCTCGTTCGTGGCGCTGAGCCTGCGCCAGACGTCCTTCGTGCGCTGCGTGGCGCGGGAAGCGAACTTCTTCGACATGGACCTGACGGACGCGGACTTCACCGGCGCGGACCTCACCGGCAGCAACTTCCGCGGCTGCACGCTGACCCGGACGGACTTCTCCGGGGCCACGGGCCTGATGCTCGACCCCGCGCACAACAAGCTGAAGGAGACGCGCATCCCGCAGGACACGGCGATGTCCGTGGTCCATGAGCTGGGCATGCGCGTGGAGGGCTACCACGCGAAGGCGTCAGGCCGCGGCGGGGCGAAGAAGACGGGTTCGAAGCGGTGAGGGATGGCACCCCGTTCGACCCGGTCGCCGTCGCGCGGATCGCGGTGATGCTAAGGACGGGGCGCGTCGGGCTCCCGCGGCTCATCGCCTGGGCGGATGCCTGGGTGATGAAGCTGGACGCCCCACCGCTCTGGCTGCTGGAGCTGTGCACGGTGCTGGAGGCCGACAGGGCACTCGGGTTGCTCCTCGACATGCCGGGCCTTGCGCGGTCGTTCACCGTCGAGGAGCGGGACGTGGAGGACGCGGACCACCTGGCGAGCCTGCTCCTTCGCCACCGTGACGGGTCCATCTCCTGGGGGGACTTCCTCCAGCGGGCAGGCGAGTACCTGGATGGCAGGAACGGCCACCGGCAGTGCGAGGAGTTCTTCATGCAGCTGAACCTGCTGGAGCGCATGGGGTTTCCGGAGGCCCTGGTGCAGGCCCAGCGCGAGGACATCGAGCGCAGCCTCGTGGACGCGCTGGAGCGGATGGAGTCCGCCCATCGGAGGTTCGAAGCGGAAGCGCGCGGGGACTAGGAGGCCCGTCCCGCCAGGCGGCGGCAGGCGGAGGACTTCACCGCGAGGTGCACGCGCAGGCCCGGTGCGATGGACAGCTCGCGCACGGCGGCATGCGTGAGGCGGACCACCCAGTGCACGCCCATCACGTCCACGTGGGTCGCGCACTCCCCCGCCCCCGCGTCCTCCAGCTTCGTCACCGTGCCTTCGAGCACGTTGCGCGCGGAGACGCCTGTCAGCGGTCCGGTGGACAGGAGGATGTCCTCGGCGGGCACGGCGTAGGCGGCGCGGGTGCCCTGGGGCAGCTCCGGCGCATCCGGAACCCAGAGCGACAGGCCTTCCGTGACGCGCAGCCTCGTGCCCCCGGACCCGGGATGTTCCAGCGCGCCTTCGAGGATGTTCTCCTCGGGCTCACCGGTGAGCAGGCCTCGCGCCACGGTGCCCAGCACCGTGTCCGCCGGGCCCACGGCCTTCACCGCGCCGCCGTCCAGGAGCAGGGCTTCGCGAGCCAGGGCCCGCGCCTCACCGAGCTGGTGGGTGACGTAGAGCAGGGGCACCCGGGCTTCGTCGCGCACGCGCAAGAGGTACGGCAGCACGCGCTCCTTCAACGCGACGTCCAGCGCGGCCAGGGGCTCGTCCAACAGCAGCAGCGCCGGGTCGGTGGCGAGCGCCCGCGCCAGGGCGACCCGCTGCTTCTCGCCGCCAGACAGCGTCACCGGGTAGCGGTGCAGCAGCGGCTCCAGCTCCAGCAGGTGCACGGCTTCGTCCACGCGCGATGGCCGTCCGGCGCGCACGCCGAAGCGCACGTTCTGCCCGGCGGTGAGGTGCGGGAAGAGCAACGCATCCTGCGGCACGTAGCCCATGCGGCGCGCTTCGGGCGGCACGTCGATGCCGGCGGCCGTGTCGAGCAGCACGCGACCACTGACCACGACGCGCCCCGTGGCGCCCCGCCGCAGGCCCGCGAGCACCTCCAGCAGTGACGTCTTCCCGGAGCCCGAGCGCCCCAGCACCGCCACCGACGCGGACGAGAAGCGCGCTTCGACCTCCAGCGGGAAGCGCGCCAGGGGCAGCCGCAGCGACAGCTCCATCACGCGAGCCCCCGCGCGCCGCGCCGCCGCGTCACCACTTCCGTCACGTACATGGCCCCGAACGCGAGCACCACCGAGACGCCCGCGAGCTTCAGCGCCTCCGCGTCCTGCCCCACCTGCGTGCGCTGGAAGATGGCCAGCGACAACGTCTGCGTGCTGCCTGGGATGTTGCCCGCCACCAGCACCGTCGCGCCGAACTCTCCCAGCGCCCGTGAGAACGCGAGCAGCGCGCCCGTGAGCACCCCGCGCCACGCCAGCGGCAGCGTCACCCGGAAGAAGGCCCGCGTGCGCGTGTCGCCCAGCGTGCGCGCCACGGCCACCAGCCGGGGATCCACCTCCTCGAAGCCCGCGCGCGCGGAGCGCACCAGCAGCGGGAACGCCATCACCGCGCTGGCCAGCACCACCGCCTTCGGCGTGAACACCACCTCCACGCCCAGCGCATCCAGCAGCCGCCCCAACGCCGAGTCGCGCGCGAGCAACTCCAGCAGCACCAGGCCCACCGCCGTCGGAGGCAGCACCAAAGGCAAGGCCAGCAGCGTCTCCACCACGCCGCGCCCCGGGCCCTTCCAGCGCGCGAGCGCGTACGCCGCCGCCACGCCCGGCACCAGGATGAGCACCGTGGACAGGGCCGCGACCGCCACCGTGAACAGCACCAGCCCTGTCAGCCCCTCGTCCATCACGGCGCGGGCGTCCCCATCCCTGCGTCCGGCGCGGCCTTCGCCGTGCTCGCGTCCAGGAAGCCCCGCCGGTGGAACTCCTTCCGCGCTCCTTCCGTCTGGAGGAAGCGCACGAACGCGAGCCCGCCTTGCGGCGCCTTGCCCCGCGTCAGCGCCGCCGCCGGGTACACGATGCGCGGCGCATCCCCCTCCGGCACCGTGAACGCCACCCGGACCTTCTTCGATTGCGCCGCGTCCGTCGCGTACACCACGCCCGCGTCCGCCCTCCCCGCCTCCACCGCCGCCAGCGCGGCCCGCACGTCCACCACCGGAACCACGCGCGGCGCCACGTCCGCCCACACGCCCGCCTTCGCCAGCCACGCCTTCGCGTACACGCCCGCCGGCACCGCCGCCGGCTCCGCCAGCACCACCCGCTTGAGCCCCTTCAGGTCCGCCGGCCCGGCGACCTTCACCGCCGACGTCACCGGCACCACCACCAGCAGCCGGTTGGACAACAGGTCCACCCGCGAACCCGCCTGCACGAGCCCCGCCCGGTCGACCGCGTCCAGCTTCGCCTCGTCGGCGGAGAGGAACGCATCCGCCGGGGCCCCCGCGACCACCTGGCGTGCCAGGTCGCTGGACGCCCCGAAGGCGAACCGCACCCGGTGCCCCGACGCCTGCTGGAACGCGGGCGCCAACGCCTGGAGTGCGTCCGTCGTGCTCGCCGCCGCGAACACCAGCACCTCCTCCGCCCGCGCCGACGACACCGCCACCCACACCAGCAGCCCCCCCC
>NZ_RAVY01000325.1:0-6167 GCF_003611625.1 Corallococcus sp. CA054B | reverse complement strand
ATGCGGGAGCAGCTGCGCAACGCTCCCCAGGCCGAGCGGCACTCGCTCCTCATCCAGTTGCTCGGCGAGGTGGTGGCCCGCGTCCTGGCCTATGCCCCTTCCACCCAGCCGTCGCCGGACGAAGGCTTCTTCGACCTGGGGATGGAGTCGGTGCAGGCGACGCAGCTCGTGGAGCAACTGGAGGGAGAGCTCGGGCTCGACCTCCATCCGACGCTCGCGTTCGATCACCCGACGCTGCGGTCCCTCGCGGACTTCCTCCTCGAACGGCTCCCCACCGGGATTGAGGCACCGGCCGAGCCCCGCGCCGAGCTCACGGCGGAAGGGGTGTTCGCCCGGCAGGAATGGCGTGACACCCCCTCCACGGGGACGCGTGGGGCCGCGCCTCGCGGCATCCTGCTCGTGGGGGGAAGCGCGGCGCATGTCAGGGCCTTCCACGAACACCTGCACGCGCGTGGACTCGAGGTGCCGGTGGTGGGAGCGCGCCTGGGTCAGCGCTTCGACGGAACCGGCGCGGAGCCCGAGTTCGACCCCGCCGACGCGCGACAGGTGCAGGAGCTCCTCGCCTGGCTGGATGCTCAAGGACTCCAGCCCAGCCACGTCTTCCATCTCGGGGCGCTCGACGCGGCGTTCGGGATGGATCCCACCCTCGGGTTCACCCATTTGCTGGGGCTCTCGAAGGGGATGCTCGCGCACTCGTCCGACGGCGCGCTGCGCCTGGGCTACGTCCACTCCACGGTGGACGGGGTGCGCCACGCCGCCCACGCCGCCCTGGGTGGATTCTGTCGCGCGCTCGGACTGGAAGCGCCGCGGCTGGGCTTCCAGACCCTGGCATTGGAGCTGGAGGCGTGCGCGCCGTCCGACGTGGCGCGGCTGGCGTTGGCCAACAGTGAGCACGATGACGTCGAGGCCCGGTACGTGGCGGCCCGGCGGCAGGTGCGCGAGCTGGTGGAGCTGCCGCCCGGGACGCAACGCCCGTCACCGCTGCGACAGGGCGGGGCCTACCTCATCACCGGTGGAGCGGGCGGACTGGGTCTGCTGTTGGCCGAGCACCTGGTGCGCACCGTCCGGGCGCGAGTCGCGCTGATGGGACGAGGTGAGCTGGACGAGGCCCGCCGCCTCCGGCTGGAGGCATTGCGCGCGGCGGGCACGGAGGTCATCTACCTCCGCGCGGACGTCAGCGACCGGGACTCGGCCGGGCGTGGGGTGCGCGAGGCGTGCGAGCGGCTGGGGACGTTGCACGGCATCATCCACGCCGCGGGCGTGACGCGGGACTCGCTCGTCACGGCCAAGACGCCGGAGCAGTGGGCGGCGGTGCTGGGCCCCAAGGTGCACGGCACGCTCCACCTGGACGAGGCCAGCCGTCACCTGCCCCTGGACTTCTTCGCCCTGTTCTCCTCCACGGCCGCCATCACGGGGAACGTGGGCCAGGGCGACTACGCCTTCGCCAACGCCTTCCTCGACGCCTTCGCCGAGGAGCGCGAGGCGAAGAGGGCTCGCGGAGAGCGGCACGGGCGCACGGTGTCGTTCAACTGGCCCTTGTGGGCCGAAGGCGGCATGCGGGTGGATGCCAGCACGCTGCGCTTCATGGAGCGCCGTGGCGGTCTCACGCCGCTGCCCACCGCGCTCGGGCTGTCGGTGTTCGAGGCGGGGCTTGCCCAGGAGGGCTGCCAGCGCGTGGTGTTCCACGGCGCTCGCGACACCATCACGCAGCGCTTCGGCATCCGGACCAGGGCCACGGCGCACGAGCCCGCTCCCGCCCCCACCGCCGCGCCTCCCGCGCCCGCCCCGGTGGCCGGGACACGTGCGGCATCAACCCCTGAAGGCCGGGAGCCCATCGCCATCATCGGGATGGCCTGCCGGTTCCCCGGTGGGTGCGACAGCCCCGAGGCCCTGTGGCGGTTCCTCCTGGACGGCGGCGACGCCATCGTCGACGTGCCCGGGGAGCGCTGGGACCCCGAGGCCTTCTTCCACGCGGATCCCGACACCGCCGGGAGCGTGTACGTGCGCCAGGCGGGCTTCCTGAAGGAGGCGCCCTCGCTCTTCGACGCGCGGCTCTTCGGCATCTCTCCGCGCGAAGCCGCGGACATGGACCCGCAACAGCGCCTGCTGCTGGAGGTGTCGTGGGAGGCACTCGAACGCGCGGGGCTCGCGCCCGACAGCCTCGCGGGCAGCCCCGTGGGCGTCTTCGTGGGCATGGGCAGCGCCGAGTACGGCCTGCTCCCCCGCGCCGCGCGGCAGTTCAGCGCCTACGCCGCCACGGGCCTGGCGGCCAACATCGCCTCGGGCCGCATCGCCCACCGGCTGGGGCTCCAGGGGCCCGCGCTCACCGTGGACACGGCGTGCTCGTCGTCGCTCATGGCCGTGCACCTGGCGTGCGACAGCCTGCGCCGGGGCGAGTCCACCGTGGCCCTGGCCGGCGGCGTCAACCTCATGCTGTCGCCGTACACGTTCGTCTCGCTGTGCCGCTTGCGCGCCCTGGCGCCGGATGGCCGGTGCAAGACGTTCGACGCCTCGGCGGACGGCTACGGCCGCGCCGAGGGTGGCGGGATGATCGTGCTCAAGCGCCTGTCCGACGCGCGGCGGGACGGCGATCCCGTGCTGGCCGTGCTGCTGGGCTCGGCGGCCAACCATGACGGCGCGAGCAGCGGGCTGACCGTGCCCAACGGGCTCGCCCAGCAGGCGCTCCTGCGCAAGGCCCTGGAGTCCGCGGCGCTGGAGCCCGAGCGCATCTCCTACGTGGAGGCACACGGCACGGGCACGTCCCTGGGAGACCCCATCGAGATGCAGGCCCTGGGCGCCGTCTATGGGCAGCGCCCGGCCGCCGCCGAGCCCTTCATGGTCGGCGCGTTGAAGGCCAACCTGGGGCACCTGGAAGCCGCCGCGGGCATCGCGGGCCTCATCAAGACCGTGCTCTGCCTCCAGCACCGGGCCATCCCGAAGCAGCCCCACCTGCGCCAGCTCAACCCCCACATCCGCCTGGACCGCATGCGCGCCCGGCTCGCGTGGGACACCCTGCCGTGGGACGGGGAAGGACGGACCGCTGGCGTGAGCGCGTTCGGGTTCTCGGGGACGAACGTCCACGTCATCGTGGCCGAGCCCCCCACTCCGCCCGGCCCCATCGCTTCGCTTCCGCGGCCCGTCCACCTGCTGCCGCTCTCGGCCCGGGACGACGCCGCGCTGCGCGCCCTGGCGCGCTCCTGGCGGGAGTATCTGTCGCGGGAGCCTGAGCACGGAGTGGCCGCGGCGTGCACCGCCGCAGTCGCCTCGCGCAGCCAGTTGGAGCACCGCGCCGCGGTGGTGGCCTCCGACGGCGCGGGGCTGGCCGCCGGACTCCAGGCCCTCGCCGAGGGCGGCAAGGCCGCCGGCCTCCATCACGGCGTCGTCGAACAGGCCGCCATTCCCCGGCTCGCGATCGCCATTCCCCACGCGGGGGATCTGAGCGCCACTGTCTCGGCGCTCTACCCGGTGGAGCCCGTCTTCGCGGCGGCCTTCGACGCGTGCGGCGCCGTGGCCCGGGAGCTGTCGGGCGGCGACCCGCGCGTGATGGAGGCGCCGGAGGTCATCACCTTCCGCGCCCGGTACGCCCTGCTCAAGCTGCTGGGGCACTGGGGCCATCAGCCCGACGCGCTGCTGGCCGACGGACGGGGCCTCCATGTCGCGGCATGCGAGGCCGGGGTGATGGACCTCCGGGACGCGCTGCGCTGCCTCCTGCGCGACCTGGGTTGGCATGGCGCCTTCACCCTGGAGCCGGAGCGGCTGGCCGAGCCACGCGTGCGCCTGCTGCGCACGACGGCCGACGCGCTCATCGACTTCCGGAAGGCGACCCGCGCCGACACGTGGGCGGCCCCCGTCGAAGCGACGGGGAACTGGGACGCGGCGCTCGCGGGCCTGGCGTCCACCGATCGCCGGATCATCGTGGCGCTGGGGGACACAGGGCGCCCCTGGCTCCGCGCTACGTCGGAGCACGCCCCCTGGCGCACGCTGATGGAGTGCGTGGCGGACCTCTACACGCGGGGGCTCGGCCCGGCCCGGCGCGCCTTCACCGAGGCAAGGCCCCGCCCGGATCGCCCGCCACCGACGTACCCGTTCCAGCGCAAGCCCTACTGGCTGCCGCGGTTGCCCGTGGAGGCCGCCCCCGCCGGAGCGGACAAGTCCCCCGCGCACGTGTTCGACGGCACACCGCTGCACTCGCCCCGCCGCGAGCGCGAGTTCGCCTACCGGATCAGCCACGCGCGCCTGCCGGAGCTGGCGGACAACCACGGCATCGCCCACGTCGGGAACATCCAGGAGTTGCTGACGCGCGCCATCCGCCAACACCTGGGCTTCACGTCGTTCGCGCTGCGGGACGTGCGCTACCTGGCCGCGCTGCACGTGGAGCCCGGCGAGGAGCGCGAGGTGCGCCTGGGAGTCGAGCCCCTGGAGGCGGACCGCGCGAAGCTGCTGCTCCATGGCCGCGTGAACGAGCGGAGCCCGTGGACACTCCACGCCCAGGCGGTGCTGGAGCGCGCGGCTCCCACGCGGGAGCCCGTGGCCGTCCCTCCGAGCCTGGAGCAGGGCACCCGCTGGGACGGCGCCACCTTCTACCGGCGGCTCGCGGAGCTGTCCTTCGACCTGGGTGAGAGCGTGAAGTGGGTGGACGCGGTGAGCTTCCGCGATGGCGAGGCCGTGGCCCGCTTCCGGCGGCAGCCGCGCGCGGAGCGGAGCTCGCACGCCCTGGGCTTCCACCCCGGCGTCCTCGACGCGTGCGCACAGCTCTTCGCCGTGGCGGGCGCCGCCCACCTGGGCGAGCGCATGAGGTTCATGGTGGTGGGCTGGGAGTCCTTCCAGCTCCACCACGCCCCGGCCGACGACACGCTCCAGTGTCACATCACCTTCCCCGAGCCACCCGACGCGACCGGGCACGTCACCGGCCACTTCCGGCTCCTGGACGGAGCGAACCAGCTCATCGCCGAGACCCGGGGACACCGGCTGCGGCTGCTGAGCGCGGAGCGGGTGGAGGCGCTCGAAAGGGCCCTTCAGGAGGCCCCCCCGCCCGCGAGCCCCCGCGCCCAGGGCGCCTTGGGCTCCTTGGACGCGAGGGACCTGTCCGCCCGGCGAGAGGAGGTCGTGGCCTTCCTGACCGCGCGCGCCGCGCATCACCTGCAACTGGAGCCGGACGCGCTGACGCGCCAGGTGCCGCTTCGCGACCTGGGGCTCGACTCCATCATGGGGCTCTCCCTGCGCAAGGACATCGAGGAGACCCTGTCGCTGCGGGTGCCCGCGGAGCTGCTGCTCGAGGGCCCGAGCATCGACAGCCTCGCCCAGGCCCTGTCGCGGGACCTCGCCCCAGCGCGGCCCACGCCGGACGCGCCCCCCTCGGCGGAGCCCGCGGCGTCCCACGCCTGGTTCAGCCACGTGGTGCGCCGTCCCCGGCCGCGCGTGCGCCTGTTCTGCTTCCCCTACGGCGGCGGTGGCGCCTCGCTCTACCTGGACTGGGCGCGGCTGCCCGAGCACATCGAGGTGTGGCCGGTGCAGCTCCCGGGACGCGAAACCCGCATCCACGAGCCGCCCCTCCACCGCCTGGACGACCTGCTGCCGCGGCTGGAGTCCGCGCTGGCGCCCCACCTGGACCTGCCCTTCGCCTTCTATGGGCACAGCCTGGGCGCGCTGCTCGCGTACCTCGTCGCCAGCCGGCTGCGCGCCCACGGACGGCCCCAGCCCGAGCACATCATCGTAGGCGGCGCCGCCGCGCCCTTCCTCTGCCCCGGCCCCTTCCTGGAAGGGCTCCAGCAGCGCTTCCGCGAGGCCGGCTTCCAGGGAGTGCCGGCCCCCGGCACGTGCGAACCCCTGGGGCCGCTGCTCGACATCGCGATGAACACGACGGAGGGCCGGATGATGGCGGGCCGGGACGCCGACTTCGCGCGGGCGCTGCTGCCCATGATGCTCGCGGACCTGAAGCTGATGGAGGGCTACCGCTACCAGCCCGAAGCCCCCTTCGCCTTCCCCATCACCGCCCTGCACGGCGACGCCGATGACCGCATCACCGCCGAGGCCTCCGCGGCCTGGCGCGCGCTCACCCAGGGGGCGTTCCAGATGCACGTGACGCAGGGAGATCACTTCTTCCTGCGCGCGAACCAGGCCCAGGCCTGGCTCCTCCAGCGGATCGCCGCCGCCCTGCCCCTCCACCC
>NZ_RAVY01000324.1:0-6383 GCF_003611625.1 Corallococcus sp. CA054B | reverse complement strand
TCTTCTACCGCCGCCGCTCCGACAACACGGCCAAGAAGGCGGGCAACCTGGCGGAGTTCTGTGAACGCTGGGGCCGCCGCTACGACTTCCTGCTGGTGCTGGATGCCGACAGCCTGATGGCGGGCGACAGCGTGGTGAAGATGGCCCGGCTGATGGAGCTGAACCCGGGCGCGGGCATCCTCCAGGTGCCGCCGCAGAACGTGGGGCGCTCCACGCTGTTCGCGCGGCTGCAGCAGTTCGCCGGGCGCGTCTATGGCCCCATCGTGGCCGCGGGCGCGGCGGCGTGGCAGTTGGGGGACTCCAACTACTGGGGCCACAACGCCATCCTGCGCATGGCGCCCTTCATCGAGCACTGCGGCCTGCCGGTGCTGCCGGGCCAGCAGCCGTTCGGAGGCCACATCCTCAGCCACGACTTCGTGGAGGCCGCGCTGATGCGCCGCGCCGGCTACACGGTGTGGCTGGTGCCGGAGCTGGGCGGCAGCTACGAGCAGCCGCCGCCCGACCTGCTCGCGTACGCGCAGCGCGACCGCCGCTGGTGCCAGGGCAACCTCCAGCACCTGGGGCTGGTGATGGCGGGCGGCCTGCACCCGATGAGCCGGATGCACTTCCTCATGGGCGTGATGTCCTATGTGGCGTCGCCCCTGTGGCTCATCTTCCTGGTGGCGGGCCTGTTCGCCGCGCTGCACGAGTGGTTCTTCGCGCCCGCGACGCTGCTGGAGTTCCAGTCCACGCTGCCGGGCGGAGACGCGTTCGACACCGTGGGCGCGCTGCGGCTGATGGCGCTGTCGCTGGCGCTCCTGTGGATCCCCCGGCTGATGGGCCTGGGCCTGCTGCTCGCGAACCGCGAGGAGGCCACGCGGATGGGAGGCCGCTTCAAGCTGGTGCTGAGCGTGATGCTGGAGGGCGTGGTGTCCACGCTGATGGCGCCGGTGATGATGCTCTTCCAGTCGCACTTCGTGTTCGGGACGCTGTTTGGCTACAAGGTGAACTGGTCCAGCCAGCAGCGCGAGGACACGGACCTGCCGTGGTCGGAGGCGCTGCGCCGCCACAAGTGGCACATGGTGATGGGCGGGGTGCTCGCGGCGCTGACGGTCGCGGTGGCGCCGGGAATGCTGGCGTGGCTGTCGCCGGTCATCGTGGGGCTGTGGCTGGCCCCGGCCATCTCCGTCTTCACCTCCCGCGCGTCGCTGGGCCTGTGGCTGCAGCGGAAGGGCCTGCTCCTCATTCCGGAGGAGGCCGAGCCGCCCGCCGTGCTGGTGCGCGCGCAGGAACTGGCGGAGGAGGGGATGGAGCCGGTGGACGACGCGCTGGATCACGTGCTGACCGACCCTCGCGCGCACGCGCTGCACCTGGCGCTGCTGGAGTCCCACCCGGCGGCGAGCGTCCCCGCGGCGCTGGCCTCCGCCCGGCGCAAGCTGCTGGCGGGCGGGGTGGAGCCCCTGTCCCCGCAGGAGAAGTCCGCGGTGCTGCTGGACGCGCGCACGCTGTCGGAGCTGCGCGGCCGGCGGTTGGGCGTGCAGGCCTGATCGCGGTTGCATGCGCCCGCTTCGCCCTGGATGCTCCGGGGCATGAAACGGGTCTCGTCCGCCGCCACGCTCGCGCTGTTCGTCTCCTCCGGGGTCTTCGCCGCGGAGGCCCCCGCACCCAAGCCCCAGGTTGGAGAAGACCGCTGGTGGAAGCACGTGGAGGTGCTCGCCAGTGACGCGATGGAGGGGCGCGACACGGGCAGCAAGGGCTATGCGACGGCTGCGGGCTACGTGTCCAAGGAGCTGGCCGCGCTGGGCGTGAAGCCGATGCTGAAGACGGGCTTCCTCCAGCCCATGGCGCTCCAGTCGCGCCGCCTCATCGAGTCGAAGTCCAGCATCGCGCTGGTGAAGGACGGCAAGACGCTGCCGCTGGTGCAGGGCGAGGACGTCGTGCTGTCCTCGCGGCAGGGCGACAACGGCACCGTGGAGGCGCCGCTGGTGTTCGTGGGCTACGGCCTGTCCATCCCCGAGCTGGGCCATGACGACTACGCGGGCCTGGACCTGAAGGGCAAGGTGGTGGTGCTGCTCCAGGGCGGGCCGGGGAACATCCCCGGGCCGGTGAAGTCGCACTTCTCCTCGTGGGAGGAGCGGCTGAAGGTGCTCAAGGCGGCGGGGGTCGTGGGCGTCGTGTACCTCCAGAACCCGAAGCTGCTGGAGCTGCCGTGGGAGCGCATGGTGGGCGCCAACAAGAACCCCACGGTGGTGTTCGCGGATCCGTCGCTCAACGAGTCGCGCGGGCTGAAGGTCGCGGTGGTGGCGAACGAGGCGCGGTCGCAGAAGTGGCTGGAGGGCGCGCCGCACACCTACGAGGAGCTGGTGGCGCTGGCCAACGCGGACAAGCCGCTGCCGAAGTTCGACCTGCCGCTGCGCATGAAGGCGAAGCTGGCCTTCGACGTGAAGCCGCTCAAGTCCATGAACGTGGTGGGCGTGATGCCTGGAACGGATCCGGTGCTCGCGAAGGAGTACGTGGTGCTCAGCGCGCACCTGGACCACGTGGGCGTGGGCGAGCCGGTGAAGGGGGACCGCATCTACAACGGCGCCATGGACAACGCGTCCGGCGTGGCGGCGGTGCTGGAGGTCGCGCGGCAGCTGCATGAGCAGAAGGACAAGCCGAAGCGCTCGGTGGTGTTCGCGCTGGTGACGGGGGAAGAGAAGGGGCTGCTCGGGTCGAAGTACTTCGCGTCCCGGCCGCCGGTGCCCATCACCTCCATCGTGGCGGACTTCAACCTGGACATGTTCATGCCCCACTGGCCGTTCACCTCCGTGGTGGCGCACGGCAAGGACGAGTCCTCGCTCGCGGTGCCGCTGGCGGAGGTGGCGGCGAAGCTGGACGTGCAGGTGCTCCCGGATCCGGAGCCGGACCGCAACCTGTTCGTGCGAAGCGACCAGTACTCGTTCATCCGCGAGGGCGTGCCCGCGCTGTTCTTCAAGTTCGGCTACACGCCGGATTCGGAGGAGCAGAAGGTGTTCAAGCAGTGGCTCACCGAGCGCTACCACGCGCCGTCGGATGACCTGTCGCAGCAGCCCGTGGACCACGGGGGCGCCGCGCGGTTCATCACCTTCCTGACCGCGCTGACGAACACGGTGGCGGATGCTCCCGGCCGGCCGTACTGGAACGACGACAGCTTCTTCCGCCGCTTCGCGAAGCCGGCGCCGAAGTCGGAGCCGGGGACGGCTCCGGCCCCGTGATCCGCGGCGCCTTCACGCATCCAGGTGCGGCTCGTTGACGCCGGGGCGGGCCTCCAGGAAGCGGAGCGCGCAGCGGATGTCGGACGACGCGGTTTCGCGTGGGGCGTTCCGGGCCGCTTCGATGCGGCGGCGGGCGGCGGCCCTGGCGTCGTTGCCCTCGGCGCTTCGCGGGGGCGCGGCGTCGGCTTCGGCCAGGTCGAGCGCGGCGCGGAGCAGATCCACGAGCTGGAAGAGGGCAGGGTCCTCGCGCAGCTCGGGGGCGCCGTCCAGGCCGGCGAAGCCTTCCCTCGCGGCGCGCAGGTCACCGCACGCGGCGTCCAGCGCGGCCCGGTGCGCGATGAACCGCAGGGCCTGCCAGCGGGACGCGCGGCCCAGGATGGTGACCGCCTCCGTCAGCGCCGCGCGTGCCTGCTTCCAGTCACCCCGGGCGAGCGAGGCGCGGCCCAGCTCGCCCAGCGCCGTGCCTTCCAGCAGCCGCTGCCCCAACAGCCGTGACAGGCGCACCGCGGACTCCAGGTGCTCGCAGGCCTCCGAGATGCCGCCCGCGTCCATCAGGTAGCAGCCCAGGTTGATGCTCGCGAGCGCCTGGCCCGCGCGGTCCTCCACGCTCAGCGCGCGGCCCAGCGCCTCGCCCAGGAGCATCACGGCTTCGCCGTCGTCGCCCGCCTCGCCGATGGCGACCGCGCAGTTGGTGAGGAAGCCCACCTCGAACGTCACGTCGCCCACCTCGCGGAACAGCGCCAGCGACGCGCGCAGGTGGGGGATGGCCGCCTCCGGTCCGCGGCGCACCTGTTCGACGAGGCCCAGGTTGCCCACCGCGTAGGCCTCCAGCCAGCGGTCGCTTCCGGAGGGCAGCGCCTGCGCGTCGCGCATCAGCGTCCACGCGGCGGCCCCGTCCCCGGCGTGACGGGCGACGATGGACAGGTCCACGAGCACGCGCTTCTCCGACGCCGCCTCGCCCAGCGTGTGGAAGACGCCGCGCGCCTCCTCCAGGGCCTGGCGCGCATACTCCGCTTGTCCCGCGTCCATGTACGCGCGGCCCAGCACCGCGAGCGCCTCCGCGCGCTTCAGCGGCGCCACGGCGACGTGGGCGGAAGACTCCAGCACCCGCTCCAGCCGCTCCACGAGCAGCCCCACCGGCCCACGCGTGCGCGCATCCGGCTCCAGCGCCACCAGCGTCTCCAGCGCCCGGCTCAAGGACTCGGCGGTCGCGGGACGGACGGCCATCGCGTTGTCGCACGCGGCCAGCAGGTTCTCGCGCTCCAGGGCCAGCCGCCGCAGCGCCGTCGCGCCGCCTGTCTTCTGCACGCGCTCCCGCAGCCGGCCCGCGACCTGGAGGTACGTGTCCGCGTGCCGGGCCTCGCACGCCGCCTCGTCGCCCATCTCGCGCAGCCGCAGCGCCGCGTACTCGCGGATGCTCTCGTACAACCCCAGGCGCAGGAAGCCGCCGGGCGCTCCCACCTCGCGCGCGCACAGGAGCGATTGGGAGCGCAGCGAGTGCACCACCTCCAGCACGTCCGGCGAGCCCTCCGGCAGCACCAGCACGGCTTCGGCGGCCTCCAGCGTGAAGCCGCCCCGGAACACCGAGCACTGCGCCAGCGCGGCGCGCTCGGCGGGCTCCAGCAGGTTCCACGACCAGTCGATGGCCCCCCGCAGCGTCGCCTGTCGCGCGGGCGCGTCCCGCCGTCCCACGCGCAGCAGGTCGAAGCGCTTCGACAGCCGCTCGCGCAGCTGCTCCACGCCCAGCACGCTCACTCGCGCCGCGGCCAGCTCGATGGCCAGCGCGATGCCGTCCAGCTGCCGCACGATGTCCGCGACGCGCGGGGTGTCCGCGTCCGTCAGCATGAAGTCGCCGCGCGTCTCCCGGGCACGCTGCACGAACAGGCGCACCGCGTCCGAGCGCAGGAGGACATCCCAGCGCGTCTCGTCTGGATCCGGCAGGCTCAGCGGGGCCAGGTCCAGCACGCGCTCGCCGGGCAGGCGCAGGGCTTCTCGCGTGGTGACGAGGAAACGGGCGCACGGCGCCAGCACCCGCCAGCGCCCCAACGTCGCGGGCACGTGCCGCACCACCTGCTCCACGTTGTCCAGGATGACCAGCACGTCGCCACACCCCGCGAGCGCGTGCCCCAGCCGCTCCGCGGGCGTGCTGCCGTCTCCGTCCGCGGTGAGCGGCACTCCCAGGGCCCGGCCCACCGCGTGGCAGAGGTCGCCCTCCGTCAGCGCCTCCTCCAGGTCGCACCGCCAGACGCCGCCCTCCCAGGTGCCCGCGTCCGACTCCAGCGCGCCGAAGTGCGTGGCCAGCCGCGTCTTGCCCATGCCTCCCGGGCCCAGGATGCTGATCAGCCGCGCGCCCTCGGACACCCACTGGCGGAGGGTGTCCAGCTCCTCCGCGCGCCCCACCAGGTCCTGCCGCAGCGTGGGCACGTTGCCGGGCCGCTCGCGCGGGGCGCGCAGGGGGCCGAAGCGGCGGTGCGCGAGTGACGCGGGCAGCAGCTCCACCAGCGCCACGCTGTCGCTCACGCCGCGCAGGCGGAAGGACCCCAGCGAGCGCGCGATGGGCATCCCCAGCGCCGCCAGCTCCGGCTGGATGCGGGCCCACGCCGCGCCGCTCAGCAGCACCTGTCCGCCATGCCCCGCGCCCGCGACCCGCGCCGCGATGTTCACCGGCGGCCCCAGGTAGTCCAGCCGGTGCGTGGCCGGATCCAGGCGGCAGTCGGGCTCGCCCACGTGCACGCCCATGCGCACGCGCAGCCCCCGGTGGCTCAGCCCTTCCGGGGCGTGCTCCTCCGCCGCGTCCGGTTCTTCGAGCAGCGTCTCTGGCCAGCTCGCGTGCAGCAGCGCTTCCTGCGCGCGCAGGCACCAGTGCGCGGCCTCTACCGGCGACGCGAACGCGACCATGAAGGCATCGCCCTGCGACTTCACCTCGTAGCCGTCAGTGCCTTGCAGCAGCGCGCGCAGCACGCCGTCATGCAGCTCCAGCGCGTCGCGCATGGCCTGGCCGCAACGCTCCCACAGCCGCGTGGACCCCTGGATGTCGGTGAAGACGAGCGCCACCGAGCCGGTGGGCGGCAGGTGCCGGGCGGGCGGCGGAGCACATACGGAGGCGCCTTCGTCGGCCGGGGGCGCGACGACCGTGAGTCTTCGGAAGGCCTCTCCCATCTCCCGCTC
>NZ_RAVY01000323.1:0-6446 GCF_003611625.1 Corallococcus sp. CA054B | reverse complement strand
CTTGGGGGCCGGAGCCAGCGTGAGGGGGCGGGACAGAAGCTTCGTGAGCATGAGGAGCTCTCCTTGCTCCCCGGTACGAAATGCGTGCGCAGCCGGTTACACCGGAACTGACACAGGCCCCGTTTCACCCACGGAGGACTCAGGCGCTGCGCAGCGTGAGCAGCGTGACCTCGGGCGGGATTCCGATGCGGAAGGGGAGCCAGTGTCCCGTGCCGCCGGAGACGTAGAGGTGGCTGTCGCGGAAGCGGTAGCGGCCCAGCATGTGTTTGAAGGCGAAGCCGAACAGGGGCACTCCCAGGAACGCCACCTGTCCGCCGTGCGTGTGGCCCGCGAGGGTGAGGCGTGCGCCGCGCTCGGCGGCGTAGGGGAAGAAGTCGGGGTGGTGGGAGAGGCAGAGCACCACGTCGTCCGGGTTTCCGTCCTTGAAGGCCGTCTCCGCGGAACGCTGCCAGCGGCGGTCGCGCCCGGTGCGGCTGGCGCCGGACATGGGGAAGTCCACGCCCACCACGCGCACGCGCTGACCGCCATGCTCCAGCACGTGGGCTTCATCCACGAGCAGCCGGACCGGAGCGCCCCGCTCGGCCAGCTGCGCGTAGCCGCCCAGGACTTCGTCGAGCCCGCGCCAGTGCTCGTGGTTGCCGAGCACCGCGAGCATGCCGTGGCGGGCCGTCGTGGAGGCGAGGGCGGCCATCGTCTCGTCGACCTGGTTCACGTCGTCGATGAGGTCCCCGGTCATCACCTGGAGGTCCACGCCCGCCTTGTTCATCACCTCCACGGCGCCGCGCAGGTACTCGGTGGAGATGAAGGGGCCCACGTGCACGTCGGTGATCTGCCCGATGCGGAAGCCGTCGAGCGCCGCGGGGAGGCCTCGCAGTTTCACCTCCACCTCGCGAACGGTGAAGCCCAGGCTGCCACCCACGACGCCCACGCCACTGGCGCTGATGGCGAGGACGGGCATGGCCTGACCGGCCTTCACCAGGAGGCTGCGGCGCTCCAGGTCCACGCCGGGAGGCGCGGCCTGCTTTCTGCGTTCGGCGCGCAGCTTGAGGATGAGGAACGGCGGGCCCATCAGCATCACCATCAGCGCGGCGATGCTCCACACCACGGCGAACAGCTTCACCGGCACGAGCGCCGGAGGCGTGTGGTGCAGGCCGTAGCCGGTGACCGCGGGCACGGTCCACGCCGCGAACGCGAAGACAGAGAGGCCCACCAGCACGCCATGGCGCCAGCCCCGGGTGACGACGGGCAACAGCCTGCGCAGCACGAGATACGCGCCCAGGTAGACGAACAGCAGGACCAACAGCCTTCCCATGGTGTGCGCGCTCTCGGTGTCGTGAGGAGCCCCCAGGATAACGGACCCCCTGACCGCGCGCCGTGTCCCGTGTCCGGGCTGCTCGCCTCCTGGGCTCCCTGGGTGTGAGCATGGAATGCTCGGAAAATGAGGAATCCTGCTCGGTTGGGCCTGTGGCTGGTGCTGCTGCTGGGGTGTGCATCCGCACCCGGGCCCTCACCCGTGAACGACTGGGTGAGGGCAGAGGACTCGTCTCGGGAGTGCGAAGCCAGTGACGAGGACCAGTGCCTCACGCACGTCTGCGAGGACGACATCTGCGCGCTGTTCCGGTGCGAGGACCTGGCTCCGGACCGCATCGTGCGGACGCGAGGGGTCATGCCAGCGGCGCCCATCTTCGTGGCGCCCGGCAGCGGGCCGCAGCGGACGTGGGGAAGTGCCCAGGGCCTACCGCGAGACGCGGTGCCCGTCATGGTCTTCCGCTGGCATCCCCGAGAGAAGCTGCCCAGCGAGCTTCGCCGTGAGAAGGCGCAACAGGAGTGGGCGAAGCGGCCGAAAGAGCGTCACCACATCTTCCCGCAGGCGTTCAAGGCGCACTTCGATGACAAGCGCATCGACATCCATAAGTACGTCATCGCCATTGATGCGGAAGTTCATGCGCGCATCCACCGGGGCAAGGACGGTGGGCCCTGGAACCAGGATTGGTATGCGTTCATCCTCCGGGAGCGGGGTGACGCACAGATACCGGCGTACTTTGAACATGCCTCCTGGATGATTCAGAAGTACGGACTCTTTGGGCTGACGATGACGTACTGGCAGCAGGTAGAACTCGCGCCTGTAACCGTCGAGGACTAAGCCATGCGCTACTTCTCTATCGAGAGCCCGAGCTTCGATGAGCCGCGACAGTGGAGCGGAAAATACCGGGCACGTCACCGATGGCACCTGTCCGGCGTTGACTGTCCCAGGTTCGGCCCCTGGGCATGGATGGATGCTTTTCCCTCCGTGGACCTCTCAGCCGTGGAAGAGCCCGTGTTGGCTGAGCCCAAGGGGCCCATGTCCGTCGCGGAATACGATCGGCTGGTAGCTCTCATTCGTCCCTTTGTTCCTTCCGTGCTTCCCATCAGGGCGGGAGGCTCGTTCGGACCCATGATCGGAACCGCACAAGGCCGGTTTGGTCCGGTGACTTGCTACCCTTCATGGGAGCTGGTCCTCCGCGAGGACGCGGTGGAACTGCTCCAGGCCGAAGGGCTGCGGGGCATCATCGCGGTCCGGATGGAGCTCCGGTCGCGCCGAAGCACCATGCCCGCGCTCTACGAACTGGAAGCCCGGCCCTTGGCCCGGCTGCATCCGGACTGCATCGGCGAATGGAAGACGCCCGCGTGCGACCTCTGCGGCAAGCCTGAGTCCTTCTCCCTGCCGCCGAAGCGCTGGCTGCTGCGGTCTTCCATCCCCGAAGGGCTCGACGTCTTCGGCATCGAAGGGGCCAGCCCGCGCGTCGTCAGCGAGCGCTTCGTCGAAACCGTGCAGCGCCTGGGCCCCAGCGACGTGCACTACCGCGAACTGCCCGCGGAGTAATCACATCCCTCCACCCGGGCTCGCGAGCCGCAGGTGGGAGTGCAGGGTCTCCGCTCGCAGGTACAGGAACTGCGCATCCCCGAACGCCAGCGCGTCTCCGTCCGCGAGCATCCGCTCTTCGCCTTCGCCCAACTCCGCGGCGTTCAGCCAGGTGCCGTTCATGGACTTCAGGTCCTGCACCGAGCACGTCCCCTGCGCCGCGTGCCAGCGCAGCACCGCGTGCTGCTTCGACACGGACGGGTCGTGCACCATCAGCGCGCACCCCTCCGTCCGCCCCACCCGCATCTCCTGCCCGTCCTGCTCCGGTCCCAGGAAGTGGACCTCCAGTGAATCAAACGCCTGGAGCATGACGAGCAGCCGGTCCACCAGCCGGGAGCGGTGCGCCATGCCCACCGTGCGTGCTTCCGCCAGCCGCAGCGCCACCTGCTGGAACACCGGCTCCGGCGGCTGCTGGATGAGCACCACCGGCCCTGAGGCTTGCAGGAACGCCTGGACGGGCGCGTAGGCGAACGGGCGGAGCTGTTGGACGGAAGGCATCACGCCCTCACGTTACCCCCAGCCCCGCCCTGGTGCGAGCCACGGACTCCCAGTGTCAGCTGCCCGGCGGTCCTTCCAACCACTTCAGGACGAGACAGACGCCTTCATCAGGTGGTCGCCGTAATCCTCCCGCAGCTTCATCTTCAGGAACTTCCCCGTCGACGTGCGCGGAATCTGCGTCACGAAGAGGATGTCATCCGGCAGCCACCACTTCGCGAACTGCTTCTCCAGGTGCGCCGTCAGCTCCGCCTTCGTCGCCTCCTGTCCCGGCTTGAACACCACCGCCGCCAGCGGACGCTCGTCCCACTTCGGATGCCGCCCCGCGAACACCGCCGCCTCCAGCACGGACGGGTGCGCCATCAGCGCGTTCTCCAACGCCACGGAGCTGATCCACTCGCCGCCGGACTTGATGACGTCCTTGCTGCGGTCGGTGATGTGCAGGTAGCCCGCTGGGTCGATGGTCACCACGTCGCCCGTCTTGAACCAGCCGTCCTTCGTGAACCGGTCCTTGCCCTCGTCTCCGTAGTACGACGCCGCCACCATGGGCCCGCGAACCTCCAGCTCGCCCATGGCCTTGCCGTCCCAGGGAAGAATCTCCCCCGTGTCGCTCACGTGGCGCGTCTCCACGAACGGCACGGAGTAGCCCTGCGACGCGTAGGCATCCAGCTGCGTCTCCGGCGACGCCGTGTGCAGGTCCCCCTTGAGCCGCGCGAGCGTGCCCACCGGGTTCATCTCCGTCATGCCCCACGCGTGCAGCACGTTCTGCCCGTGGCGCTTGCGGAACCCGTCAATCAGCGCCGGTGGCGCCGCGGAGCCGCCAATCACCATGTGCCGCATCCGGCCCAGGTCCCACTTGCCCGGCTCGCGGTCCAGCTGCGCGAGGATGCCCAGCCAGATGGTGGGCACGCCGCCCGCCACCGTGACCTTCTCGTTCTGCATCAGCTCCAGCAGTGACTGGGGGTCCAGGTGCGGCCCGGGCAGCACCTGCTTCGCGCCCGTGAGCAGCGCGTCGAAGGGCAGGCCCCACGCCGCCGCGTGGAACATGGGCACCACCGCCAGCACCGTGTCGGACTCCTTCAGCCCCAGCACCTCCGGCAGGCAGCACACCAGCGTGTGCAACACGATGGAGCGGTGGCTGAAGAGCACGCCCTTCGGGTTGCCCGTCGTGCCGGACGTGTAGCAGAGCATCGCCGCGCTGTTCTCATCCAGGCGCGGGAACTCGAACGTGGGCGACTCCGCCGCGAGCAGCTTCTCGTAGTCCAGCCGCCCCTCCGGCACCGGCCCGTCATCCGGGATGACGATGACGTGCTTGAGGCTGCCGGCGGCCTTCTCGAACTTCTCCACCAGCGGCAGCAGCGAGCGGTCCACCACGATGACCGTGTCTTCCGCGTGGCGCGCGATGTAGCCCAGGTCGTTGGGGTGCAGCCGCAGGTTGAGCGTGTGCATCACCGCGCCCATCGCCGGCACGCCGAAGTACACCTCCAGGTGCTGGTGGTGGTTCCAGCTCAGCGACGCCACGCGGTCCCCGGGCTTCACTCCCAGCCGCGTGAGCGCGTTCGCCAATTGGCAGACACGCTTGTGGAAGTCCGCGTACGTGTAGCGGTGCAGGGACTTGTCCGGCTTGCGGCTGACGATCTCCTGCGCGGCGTAATAGGAGCGCGCGCGCTCCAGGAAGTGCGTCAGGGTGAGCGGGAAGTCCATCATGCGACCGGTGAGCATCGACACCATCCCTTCGGGAGAGGGGGGAGGGCCGGATGCTACCGGATGCACGGGGCCATGCCTGCCACTCCCGGTGGGGGCAGGCATGGCGCATCACGTCAATGTCAGCCGAAGAAAACCTGCGCGACCTCGAAGAACTCCTTGGGCACGCGCTTGAGCTCTCGGGTGGCTTCCGCCAGCTGCTCGCTGACGATTTCGTTGCCGCGCAGGGCGGCCATCTTGCCGAACTCGCCCCGGGCCACCATGTCGCACGCATGCACGCCGAACCGGGTGGCGAGCACGCGGTCGTGCGCCGTGGGGGCGCCGCCGCGCTGGATGTGGCCCAGCACGGAGACGCGCGTCTCGAAGCCGGTGCGCCGTTCAATCTCCGACGCGACGATGTTGCCCACGCCGCCCAGGCGCGGACGGCCCGCTTCGTCCAGGGCGCCCGTGGTGACGAGCTGCTCGTTCTGCTCCGCGGACATCTTGATGCGCGTGCCCTCCGCCACCACCACGATGGAGAAGGTGCGCCCGCCCGCGTGGCGGCGCTGGAGGTGCTGCGCGACGGCCTCCAGGTCCGCGGGAATCTCCGGGACGAGGATGACGTCCGCGCCGCCGGCGATGCCCGCGTAGGTGGCAATCCAGCCGACGTGACGGCCCATCACCTCGCAGACGATGACGCGCTTGTGCGACTCCGCGGTGGAGTGCAGCCGGTCCACGGCCTCCGTCGCGATGTGGACCGCGGTGTCGAACCCGAACGTGAAGTCCGTGCCGTTGAGGTCGTTGTCGATGGTCTTCGGCACGCCGACGATGCGCAGGCCCTCCTGGGACATGCGCGTGGCGGCGGACAGGGTGCCCTCGCCGCCAATGGCGATGACCGCGTGGATGCCATTGCGCTCGATGGAGCGCTTCACGCGCTCCAGGCCGTTCTCCACCTTGAACGGGTTGACGCGCGAGGTGCCCAGGATGGTGCCACCCCGGTGGAGGATGCCGGAGGTGGTCTCCCGCGTGAGGCGGAAGTGGTTGTCGTCCAGCAGGCCCTTCCATCCATCACGCAGGCCCATCATCTCGAAGCCGTGCTCGCTGGCACGGCGGACAATGGCGCGGATGACCGCATTGAGGCCGGGGCAATCACCCCCGCCGGTGAGCACGGCGACTTTCATGAGTCCGGTTCTAGCGCGACCCGGCCTCCGCGCGTGAGGACGGATTGCACGGAACGCCCGTGGGAAACCTTCCCCGGTCCCCGGGCGTGCGGGGGACCTGGCCTGTCAATCGCCGGCCGTGTTCACGTGTAATTCCCGGAAGCGTGTGGCCTTGCCGCGCGGCGCCACGCACCGGGGGGCTGGGG
>NZ_RAVY01000322.1:0-6478 GCF_003611625.1 Corallococcus sp. CA054B | reverse complement strand
AGCCCGGCGTGCTCAAGCTGGCCATCGAGTCCATCCACCGCGACCCGCTCCAGCCCCGCCGCCACTTCGACGAGACGAAGCTCCACGAGCTCACCGAGTCCATCAAGGCGCAGGGGCTGCTCCAGCCCATCCTCGTCCGCAAGAACCCGAACAAGGGCGGCGACGGCTACCTCATCATCGCGGGCGAGCGCCGCTGGCGCGCGTCCCAGGCCGCGGGCCTGAAGGAAATCCCCGCCATCGTGCGCGAGGTCACGGAGGCCGAGTCCTTCGAGCTCGCCCTGGTGGAGAACCTCCAGCGCGCGGACTTGAACCCCATTGAAGAGGCGGACGGCTACCGGCGCCTGGTGGAGGAGTTCAAGCTCACGCAGGAGCAGGTGGCCCAGAAGGTCGGCAAGGAGCGCTCCA
Source organism: Corallococcus sp. CA054B (assembly GCF_003611625.1). Classification (NCBI taxonomy): domain Bacteria; kingdom Pseudomonadati; phylum Myxococcota; class Myxococcia; order Myxococcales; family Myxococcaceae; genus Corallococcus; species Corallococcus sp. CA054B. The sequence goes on along the minus strand of NZ_RAVY01000322.1, from coordinate 6,073 downwards.
CCGTCGCGAACGCGCTGCGCCTCCTGGCCCTGCCCCCGGACGTGAAGGCCATGGTGGCGGACGGGTCGCTCAGCATGGGCCACGCTCGCGCGCTGCTCGGCGTGCCCCGGCTGCCGGAGCTCCAGAACCTGGCGAAGCAGGTGACGGAGAAGAAGCTGTCCGTGCGCGACACGGAGCGGCTGGTGCAGCAGGGCAAGTCCGCGAAGGGCGGCAAGGATTCAGGAAAGCCGGCGCCCAAGGTGAGCCCGCAGGTGAAGGCGCTCACCGAGGAGCTGCAGCGTCGGTTGGGAACAAAGGTCCGTCTGTCGGAGAAAAGCCCGGGAAAAGGCACCCTGGAAGTCGACTTCTTCTCCTACGATGACCTCGACAGGTTGTTGAAGCTTCTGAGGAAGGAGTAGGGCGTGGCGCTCCTTGGCGGGAAGAAAGACGAAGCACCCAGCAAGCCCCTGTTCAAACGGGAGGAGGATTTCGTGTCGACGCGTCCGGGTGAGGTTCACACGCTTCTGGGTAAGGGAAGCGAGTTCGAGGGGAAGCTCACCTTCGAGGGTCAGGTTCGAATCGACGGCAAGTTCAACGGGCAGATTGTCACCAAGGACGTGCTCGTCATTGGCGACGGCGCCCGCGTGCAGGCGGAGATCCAGGCCGGCACCGTCATCATCAACGGCACCGTGGAAGGCAACGTGCGCGCCACGCAGCTCATCGAGCTGAAGCAGCCGGGCCGCGTGAAGGGCAACCTGGAGACGCCGTCGCTCTCCATGGACCGCGGCGTCATCTTCGAGGGCTCCCTCAAGATGGAGAACATCGGCAAGGGCGGCGGAAACCCGCCCCCGCCCGGAGAGAAGAAGTAACGGTGCGCGTGCTCGCGTCCCACGCGCGGAAGACCCCGGGGCTCATCGGCCTCGGGCTCGTCTCGCTCGGCGTCCTGTTCGGCGGCTGCGAGGGCTGCCAGAAGAAGACGCCGGTCGACGACATCGCGGCGGAGGACGCGGGGCTGCGCTCAGGTGTGAAGGTGCCGCTGCCGCCGGGCTGGTCCGCGCAGGTGGCCACCGACGGCAGCTTCCAGGCGGGCCCTCCCGGCCGCCCGGCGCTGCGCGTGGATTTGAAGCCGGGGCAGGGCGAGCAGATGCCCTCCTCGGAGACGCTGGCGGACAACGTCCGTCAGCAGATGAAGCAGTTCACGCTGTCGCTGGACCAGGAGGAGGACACCCCGTCCTTCGCCCTCTTGCGCGTGACCATGGCCCCGTCCCTGGCGGACGGCGGCGTGGGCCCGGAGGCGCCCGCGTTCTTCGGCGCCCGGCGCGTGGGGGACGACCTGTTCCTCTGCGCCAGCCTCCCTGGCGCCACCGCCGAGGAAGTCCGCCTGGCCACCGAGGCCTGCCGTACCATCCAGGTCCAGGCCGCGCCCCGCTGACAGTCCCTGCGTGAGGGCCGCGGCCTCCTTATGAAGGAGCGGGAGGCCTCATGGACGACTGGCGCAAGAACCTCATCGACGACGCGGAAGGCATTGGCGAGCTGCTCGCGCGCACGAAGCGCATCGCCGTGCTGGGCATCCGGCCGGAAGCGCAGGCGGACAAGCCCGCGCACGCCATCCCCAGGTTCCTCCAGGACCACGGCTTCGTCATCCTGCCCGTGCCCACGCACGGCGAGCAGGGGAGCATCCTGGGCACGCCCATCTCCATCTCGCTGACGGACCTGCCCGGAGACGTGGACGTGGTGCAGGTGTTCCTGCGGCCGGACGACATCAACGCGCACGTGGACGCGATGCTGGCGAAGAAGCCGTATGCCGTATGGTTCCAGCTGGGCATCCGCAACGACGCCGCGGCCGAGCGGCTGGCGCGCGCGGGCATCCGCGTGGTGCAGGACCACTGCATGAAGGTGGAGTGGAAGAAGCGCCACCCGGACGCCCGATAAGCGGCGACGCAGCAGAACCCGGGAACGTCCTGCGCGGCCCGGGTGTCCCCATTACGTGAGGAGCGTGATGTTTCGGGTGACTGCGACTGGCAGGGGATGGACTTCGGGCCCGGCCCGGGGTGCAATTCCGTCCACGTCCTGTCAGCTGGAGTCCCCGGGACTTCCCGAAAGCCTTCCGACTTCCTAACCTTAGCTTCCCGACCTGTGTCGAGCCCCTGCCCGTCCCGGGTCTTCACGCTGTGCCCCTCGTAAGGAGTCCGCGCATGACGCTCACCGAGATGCTTCCCCTCCCCCTGGCCGCCGTGGAAATCGGGCCCCTGGGTGAGCAGCTAGCAGCGGCGGGGGGACTGGTCATCACCGCGGCCGCCGCGCTCTGGGCCGCGTGGACCCGCCCGCAGCAGCAGCCGGCTCCGGTGCCGGTGCCGGTGCGCCGCGATCCTCCGCGCCGCCGCTAGGCCGCCCGCCGCACCCGTCGTCACCGTCTGGATCCGGGCCCTGACCCGGCGCCGCGAAGAGCAGCGCCGGGCGGCCCCAGCAAGAGCGGCCCTGCTGCTCAGCGCTTCATCGCCAGCGACAGCGCGAAGTCTCCGTCCGCGTCCGTCCACCACGCGGCCAGGTCGAGGCCCGCTTCGCCAAGCTCCGCCTGCACCTGCTCGCGACAGAACTTGCAGCTCACCTCCGTGCGCAGACATTCGCCTTCCGCGAACTCCACGCGCCGCTCCAGGTCCTTCAGCCACACGGACTGGGGCTTGCGTGAGATGAGGCGCATCTCGATCCACTTGTTCGTTTCGTCGAACGGGGCCAGGTGCTCGAAGGCCTCCGGGTCGAAGTCCGCGTTCAGCTCGCGGTTGAGCACGCGCAGCACGTTGCGGTTGAAGTCCGCCGTCACGCCCGCGCTGTCGTTGTAGGCGGCGAACAGGCGCTCGCGGTCCTTGATCAGGTCCGTGCCCAGCAAGAGGCCGTCCCCGGGCTTCAGCCCGGACGCCAGCTCCCGCAGGAACAGCGCGCGCTGCGCGGGCTTCAGGTTGCCGATGGTGCCGCCCAGGAAGGCGATGAGCCGCCGGCCGCCGCCCGGGATGCGGCCCAGGTGCTGCTCGAAGTCGCCCACCACCGCGTGCACGGCGATGCGCGGGTACTCGCGCGCCAGGCCCTCCGCGGCCTTGCGCAGGAAGGCCTCGCTCACGTCGAAGGGCACGAAGCGCTTGAGCTGTCCGGCCGCGTCCATGGCGTCCAGGAGCAGGCGCGTCTTCTCGCTGGTGCCGCTGCCCAGCTCCACCAGCGTGTCCGCGCCGCTCAGCCGGGCCACGTCGTCCGCGTGGGCGCGGAGGATCTCCCGCTCGCGGCGCGTGGGGTAGTACTCCGGCAGGCGGGTGATGTCGTCGAAGAGCTGGCTGCCGCGCTCGTCGTAGAGCCACTTGGGGCTCAGCTCCTTGGGCCCGTGGCAGAGCCCCTCCAGGACCTCCGCGCGCAGCGAGCGCCGCGCGTCACCGGGTTGCACGTGCACGTCCACCTGCACACCGGGCGCCGCGTAGCCGTCCGCGACGCGTGCCTCGCCCTGCTCCGACCTCATCCTCATGTGACCCTCACTTCACGTCGCGTGCACAGCGGAAGCCGGCGAAGATCTGCCGGCGGATGGGGAAGTCCCAGTTGCGGAAGCTGTTGCGCACCGCCACCGGCGCGCTCGCCCAGGCACCGCCGCGCAGCACCTTGGATGTGTCGCCGAAGAAGACCTCCGAGTACTCGCGGTACGGAAAGGCCCGGAAGCCCGCGTACGGCTGGAAGTCGCTGGCGGTCCATTCCCAGACGTCGCCCAGCAATCCCCAGACACCGTCCGCGCTGCGGCTGGAAGGGTGGCTGCCCACGGGCGACGGCCCCCAGCGCGCCCCGCCCAGGTTGGCGTGCGCGTCCGTGGGCGCGGCATCTCCCCAGGGGTGCGCGCGTGAGACGCCGTCACTGCCCTGCGCGGCCTTCTCCCACTCGGCTTCGGTGGGCAGGCGCTTGCCGGCCCATCTCGCGTACGCGTCCGCTTCGTACCAGGACACGTGCTGCACGGGTTCGTCCTTGGGCAGCGGCTCCACCGTGCCGAAGCGGCGGCGCAGCCAGACGTGGTGGCCCTGCGGAATCCAGAAGAGCGGATGGCGGATCCGCTCCGCCTGGATCCACGCGAAGCCCTTCGGATCCCACCAGCGCGGATCCTCGTAGCCGCCGGACTCCACGAACACGAGGAAGTCCCCCGTGGTGACCGGATGCGCGTCCAGGAGGAAAGGCTTGAGCTCCACGACGTGCCGGGGACGCTCGTTGTCGTAGGCCCACGGGTCGTCGCTGCCCAGGCGCACCGGGCCGCCGGGGATGAAGACCTCGTGCTGCGGCACCGCGCCGGGCTGGGGACGCAGCGCCTCCACCGGGTGGTACTCCACGTGCGTCATCAGCTGCAGCGTGGCGGCCAGCGTCTCCGCGTGCTGCTGCGCGTGCTGCGCCACCATGCCGAAGACGAAGCCGCCGTGGATCAACGGATCCACGCTGTCCTCGGGCAGCGTCTCCAGGTGCGCGGCCACCGCCGCGCGCACGCGGGTGGCGTAGGCCCAGGCGGCCTCCGGCTCCAGCAGGGGCAGCGTGGAGCGCGTGTTCCGCGGGTGGCGGAAGGCGTCGTAGATGGCGTCGAACGCGGGGTCGGTGAAGGCCGGAGCCCCCAGCGCGCGCAAGAGCCACTGCTCTTCGTAATTCGCCACGTGGGCCACGTCCCAGACCAGCGGGGACATGAGCGGCGAGTGCTGCCGCATCAGCTCCGCTTCCGGCAGCGGCGCGAGCATCGCCTGGATGCGCTCCCGCCCCGCCTCCAGCTCCCGCCAGGCCCGGACCTTCCACGGCACGGCCTGGCTGACCCGGGCGCTCCCTTGTTCCTGGCTCCTCAGCGACATGGTCGGCCCAAGGTAGGAAGGGGCTCCAGGCCCCGCTAACCCCCCGGGGCCCCTGGTGGGACAGACCCGTGAGGGAGCACACGTTTGCGAGCCTGCTTCCCCTCCGCGGTGACGCGGAGTCCTAGCCGAGGAAGAAAGCCCTGTCGGTGAATTCTGGACCGAAGAGTTCGTTTCTGTCCAAAAGATGTCCCTGGATGACGGCCCGGGTCCAGCAGCCGTCACCTGTGTCCCCACTCGCCTGGAGTGGCCGTTCGGGCTCCAAGGGGGTCATCCTCCAGGGTGGCCATCTGTCCACCAGTTGTCTGGGTATTCCGGGAAGCCGTGTCCGTGTGGGGGAGGGGGTCTCTATGCTGCGGGACATGGTTCAGCCCGTGCCGCACAAGCCCGTGCTGGTGGTGGAGGACGACGAGGATGCTCGCGCCGCCATCGCCGAAATCCTGGAAGCCGACGGCTACGAGGTGGCCGTCGCCGCGAATGGCCGCGAGGCGCTGGACGAGCTCAAGCACCTGCCCCCGCCGAGCCTCATCCTCCTGGACCTGAGGATGCCGGTGATGGACGGCCCGGAGTTCCTGCGCCACCTGCGCGCGGACTGGCCCCGGCTGAAGGCCGTGCCGGTGCTGCTGTTGTCGGGCGTGGGCGCGGAGGCGCTGCCGGACACGGGCGGCCTGCTGAAGAAGCCCATCGTCCCAGACGAGCTGCTGGCCACCGTGGGCCGGCTGTCCGGCCGGAGCGCGTGAACCCGGGGGCCTCGCGGGATGCGGGGCCCATGGGCTTCCTTCGCGTGTCAGCCCAGCCGCGTCACCGCGAGCAGCGTGAGCGTGCTGGCGCGAGGGTCCTTCTCGTAGACGAGCTCCAGGTCGTGGCCCTCCACGCGGTGCCGCGCGGGTCCCGCCACCGAGTCGTGTGACTTCGACCGCTCCGCCAGCCGCGCCAGGGTCTGCTGCAAGGCCTCGAAGGCCTCGGAGGACATCCGTCCCACTTCCCGCCACGCAGGCGGCGCGTAGTGGACGCGGTACGGCAGGACCAGGCGGTTTCTTGCGGAAGACTGGGACACGGGGTGGGTTCCTCGACGCTCCTTCGCTCTTGCGAACCGCGTGCCCGCCCGCCGCTCCCGGGAATTCCGGGCACTTTCGCGGTGGGTCGGCCGTGACGTCTGAAGAAGTTACGGACTGGACTCGATCGTAGGGGAAGAAATGACTGGCCGTATGGCAGGCAGGGCAAGGGGGGTGAAGGGCCCCTGGCCG
>NZ_RAVY01000321.1:0-6648 GCF_003611625.1 Corallococcus sp. CA054B | reverse complement strand
CCCACGCCCCCCGTCGACGGAGGCGGCTTCGACGTCCCGCCCGAGCCTCCCGTGCGGCCCGGAATCGTCAGCTTCTGGCCCACGTAGATCTTGTTCGGATCCGCGATGTGGTTCGCCTGCTGCAACGCCCCCACCGTCGTGCCGTACCGGCCCGCGATGCCGCTCAGCGTGTCCCCGCTGCGCACCGTGTACGAAGCGCCCCCGGACGGCGGCGGCTTCGACGTCACCGGCGCCGCGCCCCCACCCGCGCCCGGAATCGTGAGCCGCTGGCCCACGTAGATCTTGTTCGGGTTCGCGATGTGGTTCGCCTTCGCCAGCGCGCCCACTGTCGTGCCGTGCCGCCCCGCGATGCCGCTCAGCGTGTCTCCGCTGCGCACTGTGTAGCTGCCCGCCTTCGACGGCGCCGCCTGGAACCCGTCCGGAACCGTCAGCCTCTGGCCCACGCGGATGAGGTTCGCGTTCGCGATGTGGTTCGTCTTCTGGAGCGAAACCACCGACGTGTTGAAGCGCCGCGCGAGGCCGCTCAACGTGTCGCCGCTGCGAACGGAATAGGTCGTCACGATTAAAACTCCGGGAAAAGAGGTAAATCAGTGCCCGGATTTTCGCGACGCCTGGGAATTAGTTTCCCAGGAAGACCTACTTTTCAGGTTACTGCATCAATCCGCTATTGCTGCGCCTTCGAGTCACGCAACCGTTGCTGAAGGTCGCGGGCGGCGCGGGTGTCGTGCATCACGACGAGGCTCTGCACGTAGTACGCGAGCGCCCAGAGGTTCTCCTCCGGGATGGCGCCCTTCCACGCCGGCATGGCGGCGCCGCCGACGCCCGCGGCCATCACGCGGTAGAGGTCCTCGCGCTGGGCCTGCGCGGTGTACGGCTGTCCCTCCACTCGCGTGTCCTGCGGCCACACGGTGCGCAGGCGGTGGAAGAGGAAGTCCGGCGGCAGCACCTTGGCGAACTGCGTGGCTTCCCCCTTCGCGTCCACGGTGAGCGAGTAGTCCGAATCCCGTTGCAGCGCCGTGTACGGATCCGCGTTCGCCAGGTTCACCTTGCGGCCGGTGACGCTCTCCGTGAGCGCGGCGAGCTCCGCTCGGGGCAGGTACGCAACGTGGCAGCTGGCGCAGCCCGCGTTGCCCTTGCCGGCTACGTGGTAGACGGTGCGGCCGCGCTCCACGGCCTCGGCTTCACGGCCCTTCCACGGGTCGTCGGACAGGGCGATGGCCGCGCCGGGAGACTCCTGCTTCCAGCGAGGGCTGAAGGTCTTGAGGTACTGCACCACGGCGTCCACGTCCGCCGGGGGCACGTCCCACGCGAACATGGGTGTGCCGTGCAGGCCCCGCCGCAGCGTGCGCTTCAGCGCGTCGTCGGTGGGCAGCTCGCCCGCCGCCACGCCGCCGAACTTGTAGAGGCCCTGGAGGAAGTTGCGCGGAGGAGGCCGCATCCCGGAGCCCGCGGGGCCCTGGCCGTCGCCCTTCTCGCCGTGACAGGACGCGCAGTAGTGCGTGTAGACGTCGTATCCGCGCGCCAGCGTCGCGGCGGGGATGACGGTGCCGTCCGCGAGCTTCAGGGGCTCGAAGGTGGGGGTCTCCTTGCGGCACGCGGGAGCGAGCGCCCCCAACGCGAGCACGGCGAGCACACGGAACGAGAAGCAGGGAATGGGCTTCATGGGAGGTACACCACCGCGAAGAGGACGCCGTACATCACCGTCGAACACCACCAGCCAGGCAAGGCTCGCCGCAACGGAGCGCTTGCGTCCTGACCGCGCAAGACGCGGAGTCCCGCGCGCAGCAATCCCACGAGCACGACCGCCAGATGCGCGGCCTGCACCGCCGACAGGCCATACAGCGCGGAGGCGAAGACGCCGCTGTCGGGGATGCGCAGGTCGCGGTACCAGAACAGCACGTGCAGCCAGGCCGCCTGCGTCGCAAGGAACGCCGCCCCGGAGCCCAGCACGCCCGCCAACGTGAGCCGGCCCGGTCGCGACTGCCGGAGCGCGACGTGCAGTAGCACGACCCCGATGACGAGGAGCCCCCCGGCCAGCGCGGGAACGAGCGCATCAGGGCGCGCGGACCCGGGAGGCCAGAAGCCGCGCAGCCGGTAGAAGCCCGCGGTGAAGGCCATCGCGCAGAAGAGCATCATCACCGCGCCGTGCGCGATGACGACTCCGAACCAGAGGTTCGCTTCGTCGCGCTGGGGGGACGTGGAGGCCAGCGTCCCCGCGGGGTCGTTCGTGCTCACGGGGGTGGACTCTCGCATGCCTGGGCCCGGTGGAAAGCACCAGGAAGCCGGGCGGCCCCCCGCCCCTCGGAGCGGCGCCCATCGACCGAATCACCTCCAGGCATCACACCCGTGCGACTCGCCATGCCGTGACGAGGCAAGAACCCCGCGTGCGTCCCGGCCCGCCGGTAGTAGCCTGCCGCGCTGACCCTGATGGAACCCGCGCCCACTCCGCTCGAAGCGCCGTCCCCGTCCGTCCCTCCTCGTGCATCAAGGAGCCTGGACCTCTGGCCGTTGATCATCGTGGCGCTGGGCGCCTGGGTGCTGCGCGCGCTGGCGTTCTTCCATCGCTCCGGCGCCATGGGCTACCCCATGGACTACGACGAGGGCGTCTACTTCTCCGCCGCGTCGCTCCTGCTGCGCGGGGACCTGCCCTACCGCGACTTCATCTTCGTCCACCCGCCCGGAAGCCTCCTGCTCTGGGCTCCCGGCGCCGCGCTCACGCTGGGGCTCGACGCGGCCACCGCCTACGGCATCAGCCGCTACCTCGCCGCCGCCGTGGGCGCGCTGTGCGTGTTCCTCGCTGGCCGGGTCGCCTGGCGCGCCTGGGGGCCGCTCGCGGGCTGCGTGGCCGCGCTCGCCTATGCCGCGTATCCGGAGGCCGCCCTCGTGGAGCGCGGCACCTTCCTCGAGCCCCTGCTCAACGTCCTGTGCCTGGGCTTCGCGAACCTCTGGCTCGCCTCCGGCCCCCACTCCCGGGCGCGCCGCATCGGCGCGGGCGTGCTCCTGGGGCTCGCCATCTCCGTGAAGATTCCGGGCGGGCTGTGGCTCATCGCCGCCCTGCTCTCACGCCCGGGGAAGGAGTCCTGGCGTCACGCGCTCCTGCCCGTGCTCGTCGCGTCCGCCACCTTCGTCGTCGTCGTGGGCCCCCTGGCCGCGCTCGCCCCTTCCGAGTTCTTCCGCGACGTCATCACCTTCCAGGCCGTGCGTCCCCCAGATGGGGAGCTGGACCGCTGGCTGCGCCTGCGCGAGGTCTTCCACGAGCGCCGGTGGGGCGAAGTCCTCCTCGCCCTCGTGGGCCTGGGCACCGCGTGCGTGCGCGCCTTCCGTGCCGCTCCGGAGCACCGCCCCGCCGCGCGCTTCTTCGCCTGCGCGTTCGCCCTCACCGTGGTCCTGTTCCTCGCGTCACGGACCTACTGGAACCAGTACAACGCGCACCTGGCCGCGTCGGAGGCCGTGCTCGCGGGCCTGGGCGCCTCCGTGCTCCATGCCTTCAGCACCCGCTGGGGACGCACCGCCTCACACGCCGTGGCCGCGCTCCTGCTCGCCATCGCGTTCGTTCCCGGCGCGAGGCACGTCTACCAGAGCGCCCAGCTGCAGGCCCCGGACGTGGTGGCGCTCGCGAAGCACCTCCGCGCCGACGTGCCTCCCAAGGCATGCCTCTTCTCCTTCGAGCCCGGCTGGGCGCTCGCGGCGGGCCGGCTCCCCATGGGCGCCACGCCCATCGTGGATGGCTACGCCACCATGCTCCAGGACGCCATGAGCACCGGCGACCGCTTCGAGACCACCGACGAGGCCCTCTCCGCCGATGAGGCCCAGCAGGCCCTGCGCATCATGCTGGGCTCCTGCCGCTTCGTCGTCCTCGGCTGGCGGGGAGAGTGGCAGCTCACGCCGCAGAGCCGCCCCTGGTTCAAGCAGCGCTTCGTCCGCCGCTTCCCCGTCGGTGACGCCGGCGGCGTGGACCTCTGGGAGCACCGCTAGACGGCGCCCTCCACCCCGGGCACCGGCGGCACCACCGGCTCCGCCACGGGCACAGCCGAGGGCAGCGGCTCCGCCTGGCCAATCCAGTCGCGACCCAGTTGCTCCTGTACCTCCGGTTGCGACAGCGCATGCGGCCCGCGCAGCACCACGGCGCCAGGCCCTGCGTCCATCCACTCCAGGGTGCCCACCCGCCACGGGTTCGGCTCCGCGGCCCGGCCCCACTTGAGCGTCCGCACCAGGTTCACCACGAACACCAGCTGCGCCGCGCCCAGCGCGAACGCGGCCCAGCTGGTCCACCGGTTCAGCGTGAGCAGGTGCGCGAGGAACGTGTACTGGTACGGGTCATAGAGCCGCCGCAGCTGCCCCGCGTAGCCCGCCACCAGCTGGCCGCCGAAGACGGCGATGAACAGCACCGCGCTCAGGAGCACGTGCACCTTGGCCATGCGCTCATCCAACGCGCGCCCGTACATGCGGGGGAACCAGAAGTAGAGCCCCGCGAACACCGCGAGGAAGCTGGCCGCGCCCATCGTCAGGTGGAAGTGGCCCACCACCCACATCGTCCCGTGCAGCGGCACGTCCGTCGCCACCGCGCCCAGCGCCAGCCCCGTGATGCCGCCCAGGCCGAAGACCACCATCGTCGCCAGCGCCGCGAGCATCGGCGACGTGAGCCGCACGCTGCCCCGCCACAGCGTCATCAGCCAGTTGAGGAACATCACCTGCGCCGGCAGCGAGATGAGCAGCGTCAGCACCATGAACGTGCGCCCCAGCACCGGCGCCATCCCGCTGGTGAACAGGTGGTGCGCGTACACCGCGCCGCTCAGCGCCGTCACCACGCCCATGGCCCCCGCCGTCAGCCGGTAGCCGTGCGCGGGCTTGCGGCTGAAGAACGCCACGAAGTCCCCCACCATGCCCCACGCGGGCAGGATGAGGATGTAGACCTCCGGGTGGCCGAACAGCCAGAACAGGTGCTGGTACACCACCGGGTCGCCGCCCCCGCCCACCGCCGCCGCGCCCGCGATGAAGAACTGCGTGCCCGCCACCCGGTCCAAGAGCAAGAGCACCGTGGCCGCCGCCAGCACCGGCACGAACAGCACGTTGAGCACCGCGCCGTAGAACAGCCCCCACACCACCAGCGGCATCCGGTCCCACGTCATCCCCGGCGCGCGGCAGCGCACCACCGTGACGACGAAGTTGAGCCCGTACAGGAACGCGGACACGCCCACGCACAGCACCGCCACCGTCACCAGCGTCTGCCCCAGCCCCGGCGTGAACGCGGGCGTGGCCAGCGGCGGATACGACGTCCACCCCGCGCTCGCCGGCCCCAGCCGGACCCCGAACGACACCAGCATCAGCGCGCCGCCCACCGCGTAGGCCCAGAAGCCGAACGGCGACAGCCGGGGGAACGCCATCTGCTTCGCCCCGATGGCCAGGGGCAGCACGAAGTGCCCCAGCGCACCGAAGAGCAGCGGCGTCACCGCGAAGAAGATCATCAACAGGCCGTGCATCGTGAACACGGCCGTGTACGTGGGCGGAGTGAGCGCGCCCTTCGACTCGGGCAGCACCCACGCGAGCCCCGGCACCGGCTGCCCGGGCCACGCCCACTGGAAGCGGATGAGCATGGCCAGGAGGCCACCTATCAGCAGGAACAGGAACCCGCCCCACAGGTACTGCCGCGCCACGCGCTGGGGGTCCGTCGTCCAGAGCGACTTCAGCAGCGCCCCCGCCTTCATGGCGTCCTCCACACCCAGCCCCAGTGGGCCGCCGTGTCATCCGGGTCGTAGGCCTGCACCGCCTTGAGGCTCGCCTCGCGCAGCCACGCCGCGTACGCCTCCGGGGACAGCGCCGTCAGCATGCCGCGCATCCGGTAGTGGCTGGTGCCGCAGTGCTGGTAGCAGGCCACCTCCCACGCGCCCTCGCGAGCGGCCTGGAACCACGTCTGGTTCACGCGGCCCGGGATGGCGTCCAGCTTCACGCGGAAGGCCGGCAGCGCGAACCCGTGCACCACGTCCGTGGAGACCAGCTGCACCCAGACGGGCACGTCCGCCGGCACGCGCAGGTCGTTCCACGTCACCACGTCGTCCTTCGTGCCGAAGGCCCCGTCCGTGCCCGCGTACCGCGCCTCCCATGACCACTGGTGCGCGTTGATCTGGATGCGCACCGTGCGCGGATCCTCCGTGGGGACGCGGAAGTTCCAGAGCACGTCGTCCAGGTAGCCCTGGGAGCCCAGGAACAGCGTCCCGTCCACCACGCCGAACACGCCCAGGGCCAGTCCCAGCACCCACGCCCGCGAGCGCCGCGTGCCCCCGTCCGGCGCCACCTTCCGGGCGCCCCGGAAGCGCACCACCGCCAGCAACAGCCACCCGAGCATCACCGCCGCCAGCGCCATGTCGAAGCCATGGCTCGTGGCCAGCAGCGCGTCGATGCGGTCGCCCGTCGCGCTCGCGTTCTCCGGCGGCGCCAGGCTCCAGGCGCCACGCGCGGGCGGCACCGCCAGGGGCGCCTGCGCATCCGGCGGAGCGACGTCGCTCGCGGACGACGGGGACAACGACGGGGACTCCGCCATCACGGATGCTCCTGTTCCACGGGGGCCGAAGCCCGCTCTGCTCCCGGCGCATCTCGCCCCGCCCGCCAGGCCGCCCAGAGCCCCACGCCCACCAGCGCGAAGGGCACCAG
>NZ_RAVY01000320.1:0-6776 GCF_003611625.1 Corallococcus sp. CA054B | reverse complement strand
CCCGCCCTGCCTCCGGTCAACCGGCAAGGGTGGTATTGGAAGAAAGTGACAGCCAGGCTGTTTTCGTGGGATTCCGCCGCTACAAGGGGTGGGCGAGCGGTTTCCGGTCATCGGACCGTCATGCGCGTGCGGGATTCCGGAGGAAGAACACCGGTCCGGGGTATACGTCGCGCGCCTTTTCCCACCCCTCTCTCTTGAGGAGAGCCCCGTTCATCCGCTGGCCCGCGGACGGGTTAGACGGCATGATCCGGAATCGACCATGACCCCTTTCGCACCCAACGGGTTTCCGCGACGTCGTTCCCTGTCTGGGCGGGGCGGAGGCGCGCCGTGAGGATCGAGATGTTGTCGTCTGAGCAGCGGGGGCGGGTGCTGGTGCTCGCGGCGAAGGCCGCGGGTGACGCGCTGGTGGAGCGGCTCACGGCGAGTGGCTACCAGTGCGCCTCCACGGAACGGGAGACCGGGCTGGCGGAGATGGTGGATCAGCTCCAGCCGGAGGTGGTGCTCCTGGCCGTGACGGCCAAGCGGGCGGCGGAGCTGCTGGAGACGGTGCGCAAGACGGACAAGCTCCAGCGCCTGCCGGTGCTGGTGGATCAGGGCCGCGCGCGCTCGGCGGAGGCCTTCAAGCGGCTGGCGGTGGACGACTTCGTGCGCGGCGCCGACGAGCTGGTGCCCCGGCTGGAGTCCGCCCTGCGCGCCTGGAGGCTCAAGGAGCGCGAGGAGCGCATCCGGATGCGCATGGGGATGCTGCTCGAAATCACCCAGGCGGCCACCAGCTCGCTGGAGCTGGAGGAGATCCTCCGCATCGCGGTGGAGAAGGTCGGCCAGGTGACGGGCACGGACCGCTGCTCCGTGGTGCTGGTGGAGGGCAGCCACGCGCGCACGGCCACGGTCGTCGCGACGCAGGAGGACCCCAGCCTCGTCCAGCTGGACATCGAGGTGGCGCGCTACCCGGAGCTGCGCCGCGCGCTGGAGACGCGGCAGCCCGTCCTGATTGAAGAGGCGCAGCGCGACCCGCTGATGGCGGAGGTGCGCACGTCGCTGTTGCCGCAGGGCGTGAAGTCCATCCTGGTGCAGCCGCTCATCTGCCAGGACGACCTGTTGGGCGCGCTCTTCCTGCGCGTGTCCAAGGGCGAGGCGTCCATCGGGCGCGACGAGCAGGAGTTCGCGGAAGCCGTGGCGGGCGTGCTCGCCAACTCCATCCGCAACGCGCGCCTGCACACGGCGGTGAAGAAGAAGCGCGAGGACCTGGAGCTGGCGTACGTGGAGCGCTACCGCGAGCTCAACGACGCGAACCGCCGCCTGAAGGAGCTCAACCGCCTCAAGGATGAGATCATCGCGGTGTGCAGCCACGACCTGCGCGCGCCGCTCCAGGTGCTCCTGGGGCACGGCCGGCTGCTTTTGGAAGGGCCGCTGGAGACGCAGCAGAAGCAGTCCGCGGAGGCGATGATCCGCCAGGGCCGGAAGATCCTCACCCTGGTCGAGTCCCTGCTGGAGAAGGGCAAGGGCGAGGCGGCGCGCCTCTCCATCGAGCCCCGCGTGCTGGACGTGGCGCAGCTGTGCCGCGACGCCGTGGCGGAGCTGGAGATCCTGGCGGCGGAGAAGGCCGTGTCGCTGCGCTCCGAGTGCCCCGACAGCCTCATGCTGATTGGCGACGAGGTGAAGCTGCACGAGGTGCTGCAGAACCTCATCAGCAACGCCATCCAGCACGCCAGCGACCCGGGCGTGGTGGTGGTGCGCACGCAGCGGCTGTCGCGGCCGGACGGCGACGCGGTTCGCGTGATGGTGAGCGACAACGGCGTGGGCATCCCGCCGGACGAGCTGCACCTCGTCTTCGACCGCTACCGCCACGGGCCCAAGGGCACGGGGCTGGGGCTGGCCATCTGCAAGGAGTTCGTGGAGCTGCACGGCGGTGAAATCTGGGCGGAGAGCCCGGCCGACGGCGGCTGCACCTTCGTCTTCACGCTGCCCCTGGCGCAGGAGGCCGCGCGCAACCCCCGGCCGCAGCCCGCGCCCGGCGCCGCGCCCGAGCAGCCGCGCGTGCTGGTGGTGGAGGACGAGCCCGAAATCGCCGCGGTGCTGTCGGAGGTGCTGCGCTCGAAGTACCGCGTGGAGGTGGCGCGCGACGGCGCGGAGGGCCTGGCGAAGGCGAGAGCGTCACGGCCGGACCTGGTGGTGATGGACGTGTTCCTGCCCAAGCTGGACGGCCTGGACGCGGCCATGGCGCTCAAGTCCTCGTCGGACACGGCGCACATCCCGGTCATCCTCCTGTCCGCCCACCAGGGCGTGGCCGACAAGGTCCGCGCGCTCAACCTGGGCGCGGTGGACTACATGGCCAAGCCCTTCAACGCGGTGGAGCTGCTCAACCGCACCGAGCGCGCGCTCAAGCTGCGCCAGGGCGACAAGGATCAGCAGGACAAGACGAACTCGCTCCAGCGTCGCACCGGCAGCGACCCCGTGACGGGCCTGCTCGACCGCCGCGGCCTGCTCCTGCGCTTGGAGCAGGAGGTGGCCCGTAGCCGGCGCTACCACCGCGCCCTCACGCTGGCCGTGCTGCGTCCGGACCGCGAGCTGGAGGTGATGCCGTCCAACATGGCGGAGGTGATGCGCAAGCGCGTGCGCCACCCGGATTCCATCGCCCACCTGGGGCTGGGCGTCTTCGCGGTGGTGCTGCCTGAGTGCAACGCGGACGCGGCCCGCACGGTCATCAACCGCCTGATGCCGGACGTGGAGCAGGTGACCTCCATCGAGTACCGGGCCGCCATGGCGGACGTCAGCCAGGACAGCGATCCGGTGGAGAAGCTGCTGGAGAAGCTGGGGGCACCCCCGCCCGAGGTCCACTAGCCCGCGTGCGCCCGCTCCCGCTCCTCAGCCGTGCCGCCGTGATGTGCCTCGCGCTGGCCGCCGGAGGTCCGGGGGCCGCGCCCGCGAGGAAGGCCCCGGCCCCGCACGTCGACCGCGAGGCGATGCGCGAGGCCATGGACGCGAGCAGCCGCGACGACGAGCCGTCCGCGTCGTCCGCCAGCTACGCGCACTATCTCCAGGCGCGGCTGATGCACCTGGAGGGCAACCACCGGGCCTCGGTGGACGAGCTGCGGCTGGCGCTCGCCACCGACGACGGCAACCCGACCCTGCTCACCCAGCTGGGCGAGGAGTACGCGCGCCTGGGCGACCTGGTGCGCGCCGAGCGCGAGCTGCGCCGGGCCGTGGAGAAGGCCCCCACGCACTACGCCGCCCACGTGCTCCTGGGCCGGGTGCTGCTGGAGTCCGGCCGCACGGCGCGCGCGAAGCAGCACCTGCGCCGCGCGGTGGCCCTGCGTCCCCGCGAGCCGGAGGCGTACCTCGTCCTGTCGCAGCTGTACCTGGACGCGAAGGACCCCGACGAGGCGGTGAAGGTGGTGGAGTCGCTGGCCCACGCGCTGCCGGGAGAGGCTTCCGGCTACCGGCGCCTGGGGTTGGTCCTGGCCGAGCGCGGCGACGCGGCCCGCGCCGAGCGCCTGCTCGCGAAGGCCTCCGAGCGCGACCCGGGCGACGTGGAGGTGTGGTCCACGCTGGCCCGGCTCTACGAGAGCTCCGGCCGGCCGAAGGAGGCGGAGGACGCACTGGCCCGCGCGCTGGAGGCGGATCCGGACAGCCGCGAGGTGCTGCTGTCCGCGGGCCGTGCCGCGCTGAAGGGCGGCTCGGCGACCCGGGCGCGGGCGTACTTCGACCGGCTGCTGTCGCTCTCCGCGTCACCGGAATTGGCCGTGCGCGTGGCCTTCAGCTACCTGGCCTCCGGAGAGCCGACTGCCGCGAAGGAGGTGCTGGACGCCGCGCGCAAGGACGCGCCGGACGAGCCCCGCCTCGCGTACTACGCCGGCCTCGTCGCGGAGCGCACCCGCCGCTTCTCCGTCGCCGCCGCGGACTTCGCGGGCGTGCCTCCGGACTCGGAGGTGTTCCCCGACGCCCGCGTGCGCCAGGCCCGCTGCCTGTCGCTCACAGGAGACCACCCGCGCGCGCTGGCGCTCTACCGCGCGGCCATGGCGGAGGCGCCTGACGACGTGGAGGTGCGCATCGGCTACGCCCGGGCGCTGGAGCGCAGCGGGGACGCGGCGAGGGCGGAGGGCATGCTGCGCGAGGCGCTGGCGGAGGAGGGCGGGGTGCTGGCGTACGACGCGCTGGCCACGCTGCTGGAGCGCCAGGGCCGGGCTCCGGAGGCGCTCGCGCTCTTGAGGGACGCCGTCGCGAAGGCGCCGAGGAACCAGGACCTGCAGTTCGCCCTGGCCACGCTGCTGGAGCGCCAGGGCGACGTGCCGGGGGCGCTGTCGCGCATGCGGGCGGTGCTCGCGCTGAAGCCGGACCACGCCTCCGCGCTGAACTTCCTGGGCTACGTGATGGCGCAGCGGGGCCGGGACCTGGACGAGGCGGAGCGGCTGGTGCGCCGCGCGCTGGCGCTCCGGCCGGACAACGGGGCCTACGTGGATTCGCTGGGGTGGGTGCTCTTCCAGCGCGGCGACGCGAAGAAGGCCGTGGAGGTCCTGGAGCGCGCGGTGGAGCTGTCCCCGGACGACCCCGCCATCCTGGAGCACCTGGGGGACGCGTACCTCAAGGTGGGCCGCGCCCCGGAGGCCGTCCGGACCTGGAAGCGCGCGCTGGAGGTGCTGACGCTGGATCCGGAGGCCGCCGAGCCCGCGGACCAGCGCATCACCCTGGAGCGCAAGTTGAAGGCGCTACCCTCGACCGCGCCGGGCCGCTAAGGTCCCGGGCTCATGGCCCGCCACGACGAAGGCTTCTTCACCGGGAAGGACAACACCCGGCTGTTCTGGACGCTCGACCTGCCGGACGCGGCCCCCCGCGCGCACGTCGCCATCGTCCATGGCTACGGCGACCACATCGGCCGCTACCGCCCCGTCATCGACGCGCTGGTGCAGGACGGCTTCGCCGTGCACGGCTTCGACTACCGGGGCCACGGCCGCGCGGACGGCCGGCGCGCCTACGCCGCGAAGTGGACCGAGTTCCTCGACGACCTGGACGGCTTCTGGCAGCGCGTGCGCAAGGCCGCGGGCAACGAGAAGATCTTCCTGCTCGCCCACAGCCACGGCGGCCTGATGGCCGCGCACGCCCTGGCCGGCAGGCTGGAGGGCCTCTCCGGCGCCATCCTCTCCGCGCCCTACCTCAAGCTGGCCATCACCCCGCCAGCAGCGAAGGTGCTCGCCGCGCGCATGGTGGGCACCCTGGTGCCGTGGATGAAGGTCCCCTCGGGCCTGGCCCCGGACATGCTCAGCACCGACCCGGACATCCAGAAGGCGGTCGGGGCGGACCCGCTGTACGTGCCCTTCGCCACGCCCCGCTGGTTCGTGGAGTCCACGGCGGCCCAGGCCCAGACGCTCGCGCTGGCGCCGAAGATTCAAGTGCCGCTGTTCGTGCTGTGCGGTCAGGAGGACGGGGTGGCGCTGCCGGCGGCGGCGCGGTCCTTCTTCGAGGCGGCGGGGACGGCGGACAAGAAGTTCAAGGAGTACCCCGGCATGCGGCACGAGCCGCTCAACGAGCGGGACCGCGCGACGGTGTTCCAGGACATCTCCGGCTGGATCTCCGCGCATCTCTGACATAATCAGGTCGCCCCGCTCCCACTGGAGCAGGCGCTGGCGAGGATCACCTCATGGCACAGGGTGAAACGGGCATCATTGGCAAGGGCATCGTCATCAGGGGCAACCTCACGGGCGGAGGGGACCTGGTCATCGAAGGGCGTGTGGAGGGGCAGATTGCCCTGAAGAACCACCTCACCATCGAAGGCACCGGCAAGGTGCAGGCGGACATCCGCGCCGAGGAGCTGACCATCAACGGCGAGGCGAGCGGCAACATCGACGCCTCCACGCGAGTGGCCATCAACGCCTCGGCGAAGGTCGCGGGCGACATCAAGGCTCCGCGGGTCATCATCGAGGATGGCGCCGTGTTCAACGGCTCCATCGAGATGGACGTGAAGTTGCCGGACGACATCTAGCATCCACCGGGGACCGACCCACGGCCCCCCCAGGCGCACAGCTTCGAGAAGGCGGACACACTCATGGCGAATACGATCATTGGCTCGAGCATCGTCATCGACGGGGAGATTTCCGGTGACGAGGACCTGGTCATCCAGGGCACCGTGAAGGGGAAGATCTCCCTCAAGGAGAGCCTCTACGTGGAGGGCTCGGGCGTCGTCGAGGCGGACATCGAGACGCAGAACGTGGAGATCGCCGGCCGCGTGACGGGCAACATCGCCGCCACCGACAAGGTGGAACTCAAGACGGACTGCCGCGTGGTGGGCGACATCAAGGCCCCGCGCATCCTCATCGCCGACGGTGCCTCCTTCAAGGGCAACGTCGACATGGACATGAAGGAGCGCTGATCCGTGGCGACCGCGAAGGATCTTGCAGGCAACGCCGTCGACAACACCGTGGTGGGGCCCTCCATCCTCATCAGCGGTCGGCTCACGGGTGACGAGGACCTCACGGTCCGCGGGCGCGTCGAGGGTGAGCTCACCCTCAGCCGCACCCTCATCGTGGAGCCGTCCGGCGTGGTGAAGGCCAACGTGGCGGTGAAGAACGCCATCGTGAGCGGCGTGGTGGTGGGCAACATCAACGCCACGGAGAGCGTGGAGCTCACCCGCGAAGGCCGCATGGTGGGCGACATCCGCGCCCCCCGCGTCATCATCGTGGACGGGGCCAGCTTCCGCGGCCGCGTGGACATGGGCGACGTGGAACCGGGCCGGCTGCCGTCCGAGCGCCCCGCCGTGGCCCGCCCCCAGGCGGTGACGCGCC
>NZ_RAVY01000031.1:0-61741 GCF_003611625.1 Corallococcus sp. CA054B | reverse complement strand
GCCTGGAACCCCCCCCAGATTGGTCGCGAGCTCCCCCTGATCCGCGGTCAGGGTCTGTCCCACATTCACCCGCAGGGTGACGACCACGGCGCCCGTGACCTCGGCGAACTCCGGGGCGGAGAGCCCAGCGGCGCGGCACATCTCGGCGACGCGGTTCGTGCCCCGGCCCCATTTCTCGATGAGTCCAGCGCGGTAGAAGACCTCCGCGATGATGGGATTGCGCTGCACCGACAGATGCGGCCGTGTGAGCGATTCAGGCGTGATGCCTTTCGGATATCGCCCCGCGCTCCATATCTCCACGCGGTCGTCGAAGATCGCAAGCGACACCGCGCCACCCGCGATGCTGTAGTCACGGTGGATGAAGGCGTTGACCAGAAGCTCGCGCATCGCATCTGGCGGGATGAGCGGACGGTCGACACGCTGCAGGCGGCCCGGTTCGATGCGGCCAGCCAATGGGAAATGCCGCTGGCAGAACAGCTCGGCTTCCTCGAGCAGCCGGAAGGCCGGTCCGCGCACGTTGCGTTGGTCGAGGAACTCGGTCTTGTCGGTGCCTCGAAACCGGGCCATGCGCAGCTCGCACTGGGGATGGTGGGGAAGGAATGTCTTGCCAAAGAGCACGACGGCCGCGCGCAGGAGCCTGCCCTTGTGGCGTACGCCAAGGCGGTCGAGCAGCTCGGGCAGGCCCCGTCCCACCGGTCCCACGAGACGCCCCGCGGAGCGAGCCGCCTCGACGATGCGCAGCACCTCCTGGCGGTCGAGTTCCTGGAGCGGAACCTCATCGGCCTCCTGGTTCTCCCAGCGACGGCGGCTGTGCGCACGTTCCAGCAAGAGCAGCTCATAGCGCTCCTGCGCCATCTTGCGGGTTGTGTTGCCCACCCGCTCATAGGCGCGGCCGTCGAAGGTGTACGGCACGGAATCGCTGATGCCGTCCACGGTGAGCACGAGGACGCTCCGCCCTGAAGCGACCTCCACGCTCTGGATGCGGAGGTCGAGCGGAGGCTCGAAGCGCTCCCGCGCCGTCGCGATGTCATGCAGGGTCTGTTCGCTCACCTGCTGGTCGATGAGCTCTCCGCCAGGCTTCACGCCCAGCAGCACCTGGCCTCCCTGTCCATTCGCGAAGGCGCAGAGCGTGTGCATCGCCTCGCGCAATTCACCGGTCGAGCGCTTCAACTCGAGCGTGACGGATTCTCCCCTGGCGGCGAGGCGGGCGAGGTCTGGGATCATGGCGGGCCCGCCTCTGCATCATCCGGGCCCGCCATGTCCGGCGCTGTTCCCTCCGGACCGACACCTCACCCGCGCGTGCGGCATCCGGACCGGGACCCTGCGTTCACGCAGGGAGACGGTGCGCCTTCGTGTGCCGGCGTCCGCCGACTACAGGCAGTCCACCAGGCCGTCGTAGATCGTCGTGCTGGTGCCGGGCAGCGTGGCGTAGAGGGGAGAGGTCCCCGAGAGCGCCGTCAGCAGCGAGGTGATGGTGGTGCCGCTGGCCAGCGGGCTCTGGCAGGTCCAGGTCTGCGTCTGCACGGAGATTTCACCCGTGGACGGGTCGAGCTCCTCGTTGCTCGCGGCGAACACCCAGACGCACTGGCCAATGACACCCGTCCCGCTGTTGACGGAACACTGGAAGCGCAGCGACTGGATGTTGCTGTAGCCACCCTCGCAGAACGTGTCTCCACAGATGTCGTCGAAGTTGTCCTTCAGGTTCGAGCGCAGCTCCAGCCACGCCAGATACTCCGGCTGGGACGACAGGTAGGACGTGGCATCGACATAGCTGGACAGCGGCCGCGCCACGCCCAGCGGAGCGGACAGGGTCAACCCCAGCGTCGACAGCGCCAGCCACGAACGGAGGTTCATCACGGAGCACCTTCCTGGAACTGACCGCCCCACGGACGGAACGGTCACCCGCGAGGCCATACGGGTTTGACACGAAGCCCGCTTCCTCGGCAGGGAAGCGGGCTCGCGTGTTTCATCGGGAGGGCTCGTTCAGCGCACCCAGTTCACGTTGCTGTACGCCTTCGCTCCCTCCGCCCGCTCTGTGTTCGTCAGCGGCGCGTAGACGCGCGTGCTGATGGTGTTGGCGGCGGTGTCCACCTCCACGAGCCGCGTCGGATTGGTGGTGCCGTCGTGGAACGTGTTGAGCATCTGGTAGATGGTGTTGCCGTTCACGCCGGTGTCGGTGCGGTAGGCGGCGTTGCCCACGTGGCCGGAGAAGACGAAGCGCACGTTGGCGTACTGCTTGATGAGGTTGTCGAACACGTACTGGGGGCTGTTGTTGCCGTAGCCACCGTTCGACTGCTCGATGCCGCCGCTGCCGTTCAGGTGCGAGTGGGTGATGATGATGACGTTGTGCTGGGGGAACTGGGCCAGCACGGTCTTCGCCCAGTTCACGGCGTTCGTGCGGGCCCACAGCTCCAGGTTCAACACCAGCCAGTTCAGGCCGCCCGCGTTGAACGTGTGGTAGGCGTTGTCACACTTGCCGGACTCGAACACGCCGCCGAGGGCCTTGAAGCGGGACAGCGGGAAGTAGGTGTTGAAGGTGGTGGTGTTGCGCAGGTTGGCGTTGACGTTGCCGGGGCACGCGCTGCCGCCCTGGCACACGGCCGCCGTGTCGTGGTTGCCCAGGGCGATGGCGTAGGGAATCTGGGCGGTGTCGAGCACCTGGTACGAATCACTGGCGCGCTGGTAGTGGAGGTGGTCGGGCGTGTCCCAGTCCATCAAGTCACCTGTGTGCAGCACGAAGCGGATGTCCTGGGCCGTCTTGTTGTCGGCGATCCACTGCATGCGCTGGGTGAGCCGGGTGGGGGCGTAGACCGTCTCCTGTTGCGTGTCGGGGATGACGACGAAGGTGAACTTCGTGTCCACAGTGGTGGGCGCGGCGTAGAACTTGATGCCCTCGTTGGTCCAGCCCGCGGTGGTGAGCGCGTCGCGCTCCGCCTGGGTGACGGCGTGGCGGTGTTTCTTCAGGCCCGGGTTGTCGAAGCGGTAGACGGGCACGAGGCACGTCTCCGCCGTCTTGGACGCATAGAAGCCCACGCCCTCGTCGGTGGTGAAGCCGGAGGCGATGAGGTTCGAGCGCTCGGTGGCGTCGATGGTGACGATGTGTTCACCCCGGCTGGGGCTGTAGAGCCGGTAGACGGGGGACAGGCCGGTGCCGGAGGAGCTCGCGGCCTTGAAGGGCGTGCCCCGGTCGTCGGTGTAGCCGTAGGTGGTGGCCGCGTTGGCGGCCTCGTTCGCATTGAGGGTGAGGAGGCTGTCGCCCGTGGACGGACGCACCCGGTGATACACGGGCTTGCTGAGCGCGGCGCAGTCCAGCGCCGCCGTGGTGCTGCCCAGGTGCTGGGGTTCAGGCGCCTCGTCAGGACCGCAGGCGGACAGCACGCCGGTCAGGGCCAGGGACGCGAGGAGGAGAGAAGGCTTCAAGATGTGCTCCCAGTGAAGTCAAGATCTTCAAGTTAAGATTGAATTGCTGGGATACGCATAGCATTGGTGGAAGGGCCGGAGAAGGCACCTGTCGAGGAGTGTCGCGAGTGTCACAGGGACAGGGCCGGATGATCGTGTGGGGGCTGCTGGTCGTGCTGCTCACGGGCTGCGCCAGTGGGCCCACGGTGCGGCTGCGCACGGAGCAGGGAACGCGGACGTACGCCCCGGCGACCTGGGACCGGCGTGTGCCGGTCAGTGCACGGGAGTTCGAGGAGGCCCTGGCGCGGTTGGTGCTGGAGGTGCCACTGACGGTGCGGTCACCGAGGGTGGTGCGCACGGTCGCGAAGAAGGGGGCGCAGTTGGACCTGGGACTCGGGTTCATGCTGCGGGACGGGTACGGACGGTGGTGCCGCGCGCATGAGGCTCCGGGGGACTGTCTGTCGTTGCTGGAGGATGGGGCGGGTTTCGGTGAGCTGGACCGGCTGACGCTCGCGGTGGGCATGTCGCTGGACCCCTTGCGCGCGAGCATTGGCGCGGCGTTGCAGGACACGCTGAACCCGGAGTTCTTCGTGTCCGTGGTGGCGGGGGCCATCACCTCGTGGGTGGTGCTGGCGGCGGCGCCGGAGCCCCTGTTCACCAAGGCCGCGGCGGTGATTGCCGCCGTGTTCCTGGCGTACGTGGGCGTGCAGTCGTTCCTCGCGGTGGTGAGGGCGTGCGGTGCGCTGAAGGCGGCCACGGATAGGGCGCGGACGTTCCAGGAACTGGAGGAGGCGGCGGAGGTCTTCGCGCAGGCATTGGGGCCGGAGGTGGCGCGCGTCTTCGTGCTCGCGGTGACGGTGCTGGTGAGTCACGGCGTGACGGTGGGGTTGTCATCCGCGCTCGCGTGGATGCCGCGTTTCCCGGATGCCGTGCGACTGGGTTCGACACAGGCGGGCTTCAACCCGGCGCGCGTGCAGGACGTGAGCGCGGTGGCGGTGGTGGACGGAGTGGTGGAGGTGACGCTCGCGTCCACGGCGGTGGCCATGGCCACGATGGGTCCGCCTCCGCCGAGTAGCTCAAGTGGCCCGGGCAAGTGGGTGCAGGTGAATGAGTCGATGTCCGACCGTGCCCGCGACTATCAGGCCCAGGTGACCGGAGCGCCGAAGGGCTCCGCGTATCGGCTCAAGCAGGGAGACGATGAGGTCGATTTCGACGGCTACGACCTGGTGGACGATTTGCTGCTGGAGGCCAAGGGCCCGGGCTACGCGAAGTTCATCCAGGACGACATGTCGATGAAGGCGTTCTTCACGGGCTTCAACAAGGTGCTTGCCCAGGCTGAACGGCAGTTCAATGTGGCAGGAGGACGGCGCATCCGCTGGATTGTCGCCGAGGAGCGGTTCGCCATACTCCTCCGTAAAGCATTCGAGTTGAACGGCCTCCCGATTGAAGTGGTGTCCATCGCACCGATTCGATGAGGCATGCTGGAGCCATGGTCGAGACGTATTACGCGGGGTGCTACTGGCTGGTCCGATCCGAGCCAGTGGAGGACTGCGCCCGGCGCCTGGAGTCTTTCCTCGGGAGGATTGCCCCGCTCGAGCCAACCTGGAACCGCTGGCATCAAACCGCAGCAACCTTCGAGAAAGCACGCAAGCGACAGGTCCAGCCAGATGCCGCGACGCTCGCGAAGCTCCTGGGTCAGAAGAGCAATCGAATTGGCGATAGCTCCAGGTTCTGGCTCTGGGCCGGGGAGACGCCAGATGAAACCTCAGGCATCAATGGCAGATGTGGCGGGTCCTCGACGCACTTGAGCTCCACCTGCATCCTCCACTCGCTGGGCCAGAGCGAGGTCGCGAAGCGCGTGGTGACCGCGCCGGTCATGACCAGCGTTGTGCGCGCCATGGCGCTCGCATGGGAACCCGAGTTCGCTCTCGCCACGTCCAATCAGCACGTGGACACCATCGTGACCGAGCAGTTCCCCAAGCTCGGAACCTATGGCGGCTGGGTCATGTACTTCGCCGACTTCCGAGGCCCCGTGCCCCCACTGCCCGCGCCCGTCCAGGTGGAGCACATCCCGGACTGGGGCACGCTCATCACCCTCACGCCGGAGAAGTTCACCGTCTCCAACCCGGCCCACGTCGCCCTCGCCGCGGACGTCCAGGCGCGCCTCCAGGACGCGGGGCTGCTCAAGCCCCTGCGCCCCTGGGGCACCTGAGCCCCTCAGTCCGGGTAGAACATCGGGTCGCGCGTCGCCACGAACGACGAGATGGCGTTCGCCACCTCCGGCGGCAGCGTCGTGAACTGCACGCCCACGCCCGGCATCAGGTCCGGGGTGCGGTCGTTGCCGTCGCGCGCCCAGCGCACCACGCCATTCACCGTCAGCGGCCGGCCTCCCGGCAGCGTGAAGTCCAGCTCCACCGGCGTTCCGCGCGGCACCGCCTCCACCGTGGCGATGAAGATGCCGCCCTCGCTGATGTCCATCGAGAAGCCGGTGAAGAAGTTGGAATCACTGCGCGTGTCGATGGTCGTGTGCATCCGCACCCGGCCCGCCTTGCGCGCGTCGCTCTTCGCCGGAGTGGCGGCCACGGGCGCGCGCGCCGGGAGCCGCTCCGCGCGCGTCGGCGCCTCCGTGGACGGCTTCTCCTGGGACGGCCGCAGGGCCGGGGGCGGGACGACCTTCTGGGTCTCCGCCTCCGCCGCGCGGCGGGCCTTCGCCTCGGCCTCCGCGCGGGCCCGGGCGGCGTCCTCCACGCGCTTCAGGTCGGACTCGGCGGACGTCAGCGCCTTCTCCACCCGGGCGGCGTCCTCCTGCTGCACGCGCAGCGCGGACTGGAGGTCCAGCCCGGCCTGCCGGCGCGTGTCCAGCGCGGCCTCTCGCGCGTCCAGGGCCTTCTCCCGCAGCCGCGAGAGCTCCGGGGACGGCTCGGGGGACTCGGTGTCCTCCAGGCGCATGGCCCACTGGGACAGGCGCGAGTCCCCGGCATGCTCCGGCCGGGCCAGGGCCTGGCGCATGCGGGCGAGCCGCTCGGTCAACGCGGCGGCATCAGCGGCGGCGCGGGCCACCTGTTCGGCGAGCTGCGCTTCCAGCCGGGACATGTCGGCTTCGGCGCGCGCGAGTTCGACTTCCCGGGAAGGGGTGGGGGACGGGGGCATGGGTGGGGCTCCAGGCGGAGGCCCAGTCTAGCGCCGCCCGGCCTCCCCCACGAGTCCCCCTTCCAGGGATATCCCGTCAGTCCGCGCCCTTGATGCAGGCCACCGGCTTGAGGCGGTGGGCCACCCGGGCGAGTCCTGCCTGCTCCACCGTCTCCAGCACGTCGTCCAGGTTCTTGTAGCAGGGCCCGGACTCGTCCAGCGGCGTGGTGCGGGTGTTGAGCAGGATGCCGGCCTCCGCCATGCGCCGGTCCGTCTCCTCCTGCTGGAGCTGCCGGCGCGCGGCGGCGCGTGACAGCCGCCGGCCGGCGCCGTGGTTCACGGAGTAGATGGACTTCTCCGCCCCCGGCTCCGCGAAGAGGATGGCGCTGCCGGTCTCCATGGAGCCGGGGATGAGGATGGGGTGCCCGGTGGCCTCCCACGTCGTCCCCTTGAGGGCCGGATGTCCGGCGGGGAAGGCCCGCGTGGCGCCCTTGCGTGCGACGAACCTGCCGCCCTCGCGCTGGATGAGGTTGTGGCTGATCTCGTAGTAGATGTTCGCGGTGCCGCCGAACACGTCCTCGAGCGCCCCGCACACGGCCTCGCCGATGAGCAGCCGGTTGGCCACGGCGAAGTTGGCCGCCATGTTGTGCAGGTTCCAGTAGCTGCGGCCCAGGGCGCTGTCCGCGTCCAGCCAGACGAAGTCCTCGCTGCGGCTCTTGAGGCCCAGCTGCGCGGCGCCCGCCACGAAGAAGTGCTTCGCGATGTTCCAGCCGAAGCCCCGGCTGCCGGTGTGGAGCATCACCCAGACGCGGCCCGTCTCATCCACCTGCATCTCGGTGAAGTGGTTGCCGCCGCCCAGGCTGCCCAGCTGTCCGCGCTTGTCGAAGGCGCGCTCGGGGATGGACACGCCGGTGTCCTCCACGGGGATGAAGTCGCGCTCGGTGACCGAGCGGCTCCGGCCCAGGGCCTTGGCGCCATGGCGCAGGACCTCCTTGAGGGTGGGGTCGCTGACCCTGCGCTGCTTGCGCGCCCGGGTGGCGCCCACGCCCACGGCGATGCGCTCGGTCACCTCGTTGATCCACTGGCGGCGCTTCGCGGGGTCGGCGACGTCCTCCACGGTGAGGGAGGTCTGCAACTGGACCATGCCGCAGCCGATGTCGTAGCCGGCGGCGGTGGGCAGCAGGGTGCCGTCCGTCTCCACGATGGTGCCGATGGGGACGCCATAGCCCACGTGACAGTCGGGCGTGACGGCGACGCGGGTGACGCCGGGGAAGGTGGCGGCGTTGACGACCTGATCGAAGACGGCGTCTTCCAGCGGGGGGGCTTCCGGATTGCCTTCCTCCCCCCAGAGGAGCTTGTCGGAGAGGAACAGGTCCGCGTGCACGCGCATGGTCTTGGTGCGCGGCAGGACGTAGTGGCCCTCGGAGACCTTTTCCAGGTGTTGCTTCCAGCTCATGGTGAATCCCCCAGGTGGGTGAACCCGCGGCAGGGACGAAGCCCTCCCTCATCCCTGACGGTGCCGGTTTCCGGACACACGATTGGCTGCTTGCCTGGCGTGCGTCGAGAGGAAACCCCGTGGGGTGGACGGAGGGAACGGCCGGGAGTGCACGGAGCGGCATTCAGACAAGCCTGGGGGTTGCGGCGGCGGATCGGCATTCCCATTTCTGCAGCGTGCATCAAGGGGGTGGGCGATGGGGTTTTTGACGGGGATGGTGCTGTCGGTGGCGTTGCAGGCGGGGCCGGTGGAGATGACCGCGGCTCCGGTGTTCAATCCATCGCTGTGCGCCAAGAAGCGCGTGGATCCATGCGGGTGCCATCACGTGTACGGCATCCGGCACTGCCACCAGAACCGGAAGAGCAACCACTGCGAGGCGCAGGTCCGCGCCTCCGAGCCGGACGTGGAGCAGGAGACCGCGGAGGCCACGAATCCGCTCCAGAGCCTCATCGACCCGGCGAAGTCCGTGTCCATGTAGGACGGTTCCTGAATGGGGTGGAATCACCGGGCGTCCTTCCCTGAAGAGGGGAGGGCGCCACGGTTCGTTGTGGGGGCTATCCCGGGTCCAGGGACCAGGTGCCTTCGTCCCACCGCTTCAGTGCTTCCGAGGCTTCGAAGGGCACGAGTCCCTGGCCCTTCGCGGCTTCCTCCAGGACGGCCCTGGCTTCCGCCGTCCGGTAGCGAAGCAGGTGGGCAGCGGCCATGACCCGCACGTCCATGCGCTCATGCTTGAGCAGTACGAGGAGTGCATTCCGTCCAGGATCGCCGTGGGCCAGGAGTTGATCGATCGCGGCCCCGTACTTCCTGGCGTGCTTGTTTCCGGTCTTGGAATCGCCTTGCCAGATGGCGTCGGTCTGGGCGGCGACATGCTTCGCGACCTGTTCGACCAGCTTCTCCAGGGTCATCACCAAAGCCCCTTCGACACGTTCTCGATGGCTCGCAGCCCGAAATCGCGTTGTGCCTCGTACGACTGCGTACTCAGCCATTTCCGCACGGTCAGGCTCCCCGTGCCCGTGAGGTTACGCCGTATCGCAGAATAGAGTTCGCTGACGCGGGCATGCACTCCCTTGTCCAGCGGGATGACGTTCTCGGTGTTGTGAAGCGCCTGGGGACCGAACCGCTGCACGTTGCCTGGGGTCTGCTCGACGATGTGGTGCCACTCCTTGCCTGGCCCCGCCGGGCCCAGGGCCTTCTTGAAGCCGCTGAACGAGCCCCAGCCCCTGGGCGCACCCGCAGGCGGAGTAGGGCCACCGCCGTTGCCACCGTTGGCGGCCATGGCCACCGCGCCAGGCGCGAGCGCGACCGTCACGGTCCCGGCGCTCACCGCCACTGTCCGCACTTCTCCGATCGCCGCGAACCGCAAGCCCAGCTGGGACTCCGCCTGCACCGTCGCCAGGGCGGCTCCAGGAGAAGGTATCGACGCCCACGTAGGCGATGAGCGTGGCGGTCATCACCGCCGCGAGCCCTTTGGAAAAGGGTTCAGGCACCGCGAGCAGGACCATGTACGTGGTCCAGGTCCAAAGGACCGTCGTCAGCATGGCCTGGGGATCGGCCATGTCCTTGAAGACATCCAGCAGCTCCTCCAGCACGACCCCCTGGGCAAGCGCCATGGCCAGGGCGTAGCGCCCGTCCCCGTTGACCGTAGGGCCCTCCATCAGCAGACGCAGGCAGTCACCAGGCCTGCCCGTGCGCTCACACCAGCGCAGGTAGGCACGTGTCAGCTCCACGTCCGCACTGGAGGCAGCGCCTTCCAGGTGCTCATCCAGCCCCAGTGGCGTGATGCGGTGGCTGCGTGGGTCATACAGGTACGAACCACTGCGCGGCTCCACCTGCCACAGTCTCCGTGCCTCTTGCTGGGGCCGCGAGGCAGGACGCACGGCTCGGGCCAGCACCGCGACGGCTTCTTCGAAGTCGTCCTCGTCCACTTCCACCGGCGTGCCGCCTGACGAGGGTGTGACCTCGATGGTTGCACCCCTGCCTGTTTCCAGACGCACCGACCGCGTGACGCCGCCACAACCAGTCAGCAGCACGACCACGAGCGGAATCAACCAGCAGCGTCGCATGCGGATGCCCTCTCCAGAGCCCGAGACGCTCCGTGAGAGTCATTTGAGCATGCAAGGGCAGACGAATGCAGAGGGCATGCTCCGCGCACAGCCCACCTCAATGCGCGGCGGCAGGCTCCCCAGGAAGCGCCTCTGACCGGCTCACCTCGAGGTCGCTCTCCGAGCGGATGATGACCCAACGCGCCTGCGGCGACACACGCAGGGCCACCACGTTCGGAGCCAGGCGGCGCATCTCCGGCTTGTAGGGCATCACCGCGGACGGAGGCGTCGTCGGTTGGCCCCCGGGCGTGCGATTCATCAGCGTGAGGACCTTCACCGTGGGGCGCTCCGGTGTCGGAGCAGGATGCAGCGTGGGCGGCGGCACGCGCGGAGGACTCCGCGGCAGCGCGGGCAGGCCCCGGGGCACACCCGGCAGGACCTTCTGGGGCACGCTCCTGCCCACCGTGACCGGCGTGATGCCCGGAGGCGTATTCCCTCCCGGCTGCGCGGCGCCAACCGCCGGTGGCTCCCCGAAAGCGGACATCGACACGATGACCTTCGGCAGCGGTGCGGCCTCCGGCGCACGCGGCGCACCCGCCGCCGCATGCGCCATGGAACGCGACATCGTCTCCGTCGCCGAATCCAGCGCGGGCGTCACGGTCGGCATGGCAGGACGCGGATGGGGCAGCACCGCCTGCCGTCCCGGCCCCGGCATCGCGCCCGGTGTCCCACGGACGTTCACCGGCGTGATGGACGGCGCCACCGGAAGACTCCGCGGCGCGGCCGGCTCCTGCGTGGCGCTGAGCAGGATGGGCGGCGGCACGCTGCGCATCCGTCCGGGCGGTGGCGTCGGCGGCGGCAACCGGTCGAAACGGTAGAGCTCCTCGTCCTCCAGCGCCGTCGGCGTCACCGCGCCCTGACCCATCCGTGCCAATTCCTGCTGCAACGTCGGGTCGCGCGGATCCAACTCCAGCGCTGCCTTCAGGGCGCCTCGCGCGCGGGACTCACAACCCAGTGACAACAGCACTTGCGCGGCTTTGCGGTACGCGGCAATCGCTTGCTCCTTCTGCCCCGCGCGGCGGCAGGCCTCCGCCAGCCGGACGCGCACATTCGCGTCGCGCGGCAGCAACTTCGCGAGCTGCGCGTACGTTTCCACGCACTGCGCATACCTCCCCCGCTGGTACAGCGCATGGGCGGCTTCCTTCAACTCCCGCAGCTTCATCGACTCGCGCTCGCTCATGGGGGTCTCCGCGTCGGTGTCGCTCCCCTGAGCTAGCAGGCGACGTGCCGCGCTCCCGTGACGCGCGCTCGCGTTCACTGCCTCGCCCCCACCGCGCCCCCAGGCTGGAAACCCTGTCATCCACCCGGCGGACCCCAAGGCAATCCACCGTGCCCCTGTGCACGCTGTCCGCTGAAGGACCTGGCAGGAACCCTGTAGAAATGGGAACCACGCTGTAACAACGTCAGTGTCCGAAGCGCGGGGGCTCTCGGGAGACGTCGGATGCCCACGCATGGGACATTGGGGCAACTCGGGACTCCGCCGGAGTCACCCGGAGGTCGCATCCATGGCTTCACGCTTCGTGGCCCTGACGTTGGGAACCCTGCTGCTCAGCGCCCTGCCCGCGGGGGCCAGGGAGCCCGCCGCTCGCGCTGGGGACTCGAAGGAACTTCCTGCCGCGGACGAGACGCTCACCCTGAAGAAGGGCGCGAAGCAGGTGCTGACGGTGCCGGGGATGAGCCGCGTGGCGCTGGGCGACCCGTCCGTCGCGGACGTGAAGACGACCGGGAAGGACGGGGTGGAGGTCTCCGCGCTGGCGAAGGGGACGACCACGCTCATCATCTGGGGCGCTGACGGCAAACGCCGCACGTACCGCATCGTGGTGGACGGCTAGCGTCCACCGGGCTTTGGCCGCTCACGGCTCCGACAGCAGGAACAGCGCGTGCGAGCTGGCGATGGGCCGCGTGCGGTCGTCCTGCCAGGCCTCCACGCGCACGTTGGCCACGCGCCGTCCCTGCCGCGTGATGAACGCTTTCGCGAAGGTGTCCTGCGCCTTGCCCGAGCGCAGGAAGTCCACCGTGGTGGAGATGACCTTGGGCACGCGCTCGGTGTCCGTCTGGAGAAGCAGCTCGAAGATGGCGCTCGACTCCAAGAGCGCCCCCAGCGTGCCGCCGTGCAGCGCGGGCAGGATGCTGTTGCCAATGAGGTGCGGCGCGTAGCGCATGCGGCAGAGCATCTCGCCGGCCAGGTTCTCCACCCCAATGCCCATGAAGCGCGTGTAGGGGATGGCGTCCGTGAGGCGGTGGTACTCGCGCGACTGGCGCACCTGGCGGACCAGGTCCGCGAGGGGAAGCGAAGGCGTGCTCATCAGCTCTCCACCCGCATGAAGGTGCCCTGTGAAGAGGCCACCGGCGTCGCCGGGTCGCCCTGGTGCACCAGCGCGCGCACGAAGGCGACCATGCGGGTGACCTTGTAGCACTCGGCCTGCGCGGTCAGCGGCAGGCCCGGGCGCGCGGGGCGCAGGTAGTCGATTCGCAGGTCCAGCGTGACGATGGCCGCGAACGCGCCCAGCGCCGCCATCACCGCCGCGCCGCTCGCCGCGTCGATGAGCGTGGTCACCGCGCCGCCCGCCACCACCCCTGTCTCCGGGTTGCCGACGAGCACGTCCGCGTAGGGCATCACCACCGTCGCGTCCGTGGGGCCCACCGCTTCCAGCCGCAGCCCGAGCGCATGGTTGTGGGGCACCGCCTCGGTGAACAGGACGGAGAGCGCCTCGCGTCGCTCCGCCAGGTCCGTGGGAAGACTGAAGTCAGACATGGGCTGGAGGCAGTAGCAGATTCAGACCGCGCCGGGGGAACGCACCGCGGCACGCCGCGCCCAGGAACACGCCTGCCCGTCCGCGAGTTCACGGGCACCCTGCGAGCCCAGGCATCCTGGCAGGATGCCGCGCCCCGCGTCTTCCCCGAGGACACTTCCGGTGAACCGACCCCTCTCCTCCCTCTGCTTCGCACTGCTCGTCCCAGGCATGCTCCTGGCGGCGCAGCCCCTGCCCCGGCCCGCGAGTGCACCCGAGCCCGCACCCCCAGGGCAGGGTGAAGCGCCTCCGCAGGAACCGCCCAAGCCGCCCGCGCCCAAGGACACCGCGCGCGAGGCCGCCCGGGCGAGCGAGGGCGACGGCGGCACCCTGGCCCCCGTCGCCACCCCGGAGCAGCCGGACGCGAAGAAGGACGAGTGGAAGGTGGACGCGCCTCCGGGCGTGGCCAGCAGCCAGGTGCCCATCGACGTGCGCGAGGGCACGTGGATGAACGTGGACGTGAGCCCGCGAGGGGACGAGCTCCTCTTCGACCTGCTGGGAGACATCTACGCGCTGCCCATCGCGGGCGGCGAGGCCCGCGCGCTGACCTCCGGCGCCGCGTGGGACATGCAGCCGCGCTACAGCCCGGATGGGAAGTCCATCGCGTTCACCAGCGACCGGGGCGGCGGCGACAACGTCTGGGTGATGGACCGCGACGGCAAGAACCCGCGCGCGGTGACGCAGGAGAAGTTCCGGCTGCTCAACAGCCCGGCGTGGAGTCCGGACGGCCAGTTCCTGGTGGCGCGCAAGCACTTCACCGGCCGGCGCTCGCTGGGCGCGGGCGAGGTGTGGATGTACCACCGCGCGGGCGGCGAAGGCGTGAAGCTCACCGAGCGCGCCAACGACCAGAAGGACCTGGGCGAGCCCGCGTTCTCCCCGGACGGCCGCTACGTCTACTTCAGCCAGGACGTCACGCCGGGGAAGTCCTTCGAGTACGACAAGGACCCGAACAAGGAGCTCTACGCCATCCAGCGGCTGGACCTGGACACGAAGGAGGTGGAGCCCTTCGTCACCGGCCCGGGTGGCTCCATCCGGCCCACGCCGTCGCCAGACGGCAAGCAGCTGGCGTTCGTGCGGCGGGTGCGCGGCAAGAGCGTGCTGTACGTGACGGACGTGAAGTCCGGAGCGGAGCGGCCGCTGTATGTCGGGCTCGACCGGGACATGCAGGAGACGTGGGCCATCCACGGCGTGTCCCCGGTGATGGCGTGGACGCCGGACAACAAGTCGCTGGTGTTCTGGGCGGGCGGGACGCTGCACCGCATCGAGGTGGCGACGAAGAAGGTGACGCCCATTCCCTTCCACGTGGAGGGCACGCGCACGGTGTTCGCGGCGGTGAAGGGCACGCGGCCCGTGGCGCCGGACCGCTTCGACGTGAAGATGCTGCGCTGGATGCAGGTGTCACCAGATGGCAAGAAGCTGGTGTACCAGGCGCTGGGCAAGCTGTACGTGAAGGAGCTGCCGTCGGGGACGCCTCGGCGGCTGACGCGGCAGAACGAGCACCTGGAGTTCTATCCGTCGTTCTCCCGGGACGGGCGCTCCATCGTCTACACGACGTGGGACGACGACGCGCTGGGCGCGGTGCGCATGGTGTCGGCCACGGGCGGCGAGGGCCGCGTGGTGACGACGCAGCCGGGCTTCTACGTGGAGCCCTCGCTCAGCCCTGACGGCAAGTGGGTGGTGTACCGGACGACGGGCGATGGCTACCTGATGCCGGGCACGTGGAGCCGGGAGACGGGGCTGTTCGTGGTGCCGTCCACCGGTGGAGGCGTGGCGCGCAAGCTGACGCGGGACGGGGAGCAGCCGCACTTCGGCGCGAAATCGGACCGCGTGTACTTCCTGCACGTGGAGTCCAAGGACGTGGAGGACGTGCGCACGCTGCGCAGCATCGGGCTGGACGGTGGCGAGCCGCGCACGCACCTGACGAGCGGGGGCGCGCTGGAGATACGCGTGTCGCCGGATGACAAGTGGGTGGCCTTCCGCGAGGACTTCAACGCCTACGTGACGCCCTTCGTGCGCGGCGCGAAGGAGGCGCGGGTGGGGCCGTCCACCAAGGCGATGCCGGTGACGCAGGTGAGCCGTGACGCGGGTGAATACCTGCACTGGTCCGGCGCGGACGCCCGGCTGTCGCTGCACTGGGCGCTGGGGTCCAAGCTCTACACGCGGGCGCTGAAGAACGCGTTCACGTTCATGGACGGCGCGCCCAAGACGCTGCCGCCACCGGAGGTGGACGGGGTGGACGTGGCGTTCTCCCAGAAGTCGGACGTGCCGGAGGGGACGCTGGCGCTGGTGGGCGGGCGGATTGTCACGATGAAGGGCGAGCAGGTGGTGGAGGAGGGCGTGGTGGTGGTGAAGGGCAACCGCATCGTGGCGCTGGGCCCGGTGGGGAAGGTGAACGTGCCCGCGTCCGCGAAGGTGGTGGACGTGAAGGGCAAGACGCTGATGCCGGGCCTGATTGACGTGCACTGGCACGGGGCCATGGGCGTGGACGGGCTGATGCCGGAGCAGAGCTGGGTGCAGGCGGCCTCGCTGGCGTTCGGCGTGACGACGCTGCACGACCCGTCCAACCACTCGGAGACCATCTTCGCCGCGAGCGAGCTGGGCAAGGCGGGGATGCTCACGTCGCCGCGCATCTTCTCCACGGGCACCATCCTGTACGGGGCGGCGAGCGCGGACGCGCACGTCGAAATCGACACGCTGGACGACGCGCGCCGGCACCTGCGGCGGATGAAGGCGTTGGGCGCGTTCAGCGTGAAGAGCTACAACCAGCCCCGGCGCGACCAGCGGCAGAAGGTGCTCCAGGCGGCGCGCGAGCTGGACATGCTGGTGGTGCCCGAGGGCGGATCGCTGCTCCAGCACAACCTGACCATGGTGGTGGATGGGCACACGGGGTTGGAGCACTCGCTGCCGGTGGCGCGCATCTACGACGACGTGCGCCAGCTGTGGAAGGGCACGCAGGTGGACTACACGCCGACGCTGGGCGTGGCCTACGGCGGGCTCATGGGGGAGAACTATTGGTACCAGAAGACGAACGTCTGGGAGGACACGCGCCTCTTGTCGTTCGTGCCCCGGCGCGTGGTGGACGGGCGCTCACGGCGCCGCGTGATGATTCCGGACGAGGAGTTCAACCACCAGAACGTGGCCCGTGTGGCGAAGGAGCTGAATGACCTGGGCGTGAGCGTGCAACTGGGCGCGCACGGCCAGCGTGAAGGCCTGGCGGCGCACTGGGAGCTGGCGATGTTCGTGCAGGGCGGCATGTCGCCGATGCAGGCCTTGCGCGCGGGCACGCTCAACGGCGCGCGTCACCTGGGCATGGACAAGGACCTGGGCTCGCTGGAGGTGGGAAAGCTGGCGGACATGGTGGTGCTGGACAGGAACCCGCTGGAGGACATCTCCAACAGCCGCACGGTGCGCTACACGATGGTGAACGGCCGGCTGTACGACGCGAACACGCTGAACGAAGTGGGCACGCGGCAGCGCACGCGCGCGAAGTTCTACTTCGAGAAGGACGGCAACGAGGGCTGGAGCCCCCGGGCGACTACGCACGCCACGGAGCAGGTCTGCGATTAGGCGTCGTCCTCGTGTTGTGTGGAGCGGTCGCGGGCTGCGCAGGCGGCCCGCGGCAGCTCCGTCAATCCATTGGCCCGGGGCCCGGACCGGGCTGTGTCAGCACGGTGGATTGCCAGTGCAAGAGCGGTTCGGCGGCGGCGTGCGAGCAGGTGCAGATGATGAAGCCGCCCCGGCCCCGGAAGCCGAACCCGCTGCCTCCTCCCGGGACGGGGGAGGAACTGGAGAAGAAGGAACAGGTCAGGGAGACCTGCACCCAGGACTACGTTCGCTGTGTCGATGCAGGTGGAGACAGCAAGCCCGGACGGGTGGAGGGAGAGAGCCGTTGTGACTCGTGTCGGTCCTATTGCATGGCCAACGGTTTCTGGCCTGACTCCGTCTACAGCTGGAACGGGAAGGCGTTGGAATGCCCGCGAAGAAAATGAAGAAGGCGTTCCAGGATCCGCCCTTTAGGGATCCGGCCTGGAGTGCCTTCATCGACGATGTGTCGGACGTGACGGGCCTCGCGCCCAGGGACTGGCCCCGGTTTCGCGCGGGCCTCAAGCAGGTGGGGCGGCGCCATGAAGGACGAGTGCCGTCAGCCTCGCTTCTCCGGTTCATCGCCAAGACTGCCTTCTTCTGCGGCGCGCATTGGGGGCAGACCCCACGGATCGTAAGAGGCGCCCTGCGTGCGTACCTGAAGCATCCGGTGGATACCCGGATGTATTCCTACACGGCCGCGGAGTACTGGCAGTGGGCGTTCAAGGTCTCCCCCTCGGACCTGCCCGCCGCCGAGGCCATGCTCGCGGAGGTCCGCGAGTACCTGCCGTCCCTGGACGACCACGAGCGCCGCAACACGGAAGGCCTGCTGGCCTTCCTGGAGCGCCAGCGCCGCTGACCCCTCAGCGGGCCGTCGCGGCCACCTGGGCCAGGGCCTGCTGTATCTGCGGCAGCGCGTAGGGCTTGGGCAGCACCACCACGCCCAGCCACTGCTGCGGATCCCCCTCCAGCGCCGAACGGCCGTGGCCGGACGCGATGATGATCCGCATGGCGGGCTTTCGCATCGCCACCTCGCGCGCCAGGTCCACGCCGGACATGCCCGGCAGCGTGACGTCCGTGAAGAGCACGTCGAACCGCTCCGCCGCCAGCGCCACCCGCGCCTCCTCCGCGCTCGCCACCGACATCACCGCGTGACCCAGCAGCCCCAACAGCTCACTGGCGGACGCGCGGATGTCCTCGTCATCCTCCACCAGCAGCACGTGCATCCGCCTCGCGGCCTCCTGGGTCGCCGCCGTCTCCCCGGTGCGAGGCGCCTCCGGCCACTGGAGCTTCGGCGTCGCCATCCGCTGCTGCCGCTGGTCCAGCAGCGTGCGCACCTTGCGCGCCAGGTCCTCGCGCCGGTACGGCTTGGACAAGAGGTTCACGCCCGGATCCAACCGGCCGCCGTGCACAATGGCGTTCTCCGTGTAGCCGGACGTGAAGAGCACCTCGATGTCGGGCTGAAGCGCCTTCGCCTGCCGCGCCAGCTCCGGACTGCGCACCGGCCCCGGCATCACCACGTCCGTGAAGAGCAGGTCCACCGCCACGCCGCTCTTCAGGATGGACAGCGCGCTCTGGCCGTCCACCGCGCGCAGCACGCGGTAGCCCAGCTCCGTCAGCATCTCCACCACCGTGGCGCGCACCTCCGCGTCGTCCTCCACCGCGAGGATGGTCTCCCTCCCGCCCTCCACCGGCCCCGTCACCACCTCCGTCACCGGCGCCTCCGGCTGGAAGGCGCGCGGCAGGTACACCTTTACCGTCGTGCCGTGCCCCAGCTCGCTGTAGAGCTTCACGTGCCCGCCGGACTGCTTTACGAAGCCGTACACCATGCTCAGCCCCAGGCCCGTGCCCCGGCCCTCCGGCTTCGTGGTGAAGAAGGGCTCGAACGCGCGCTCCAGCACCTCCTGCGACATGCCCCCGCCCGTGTCCGACACCGCCAGCAGCACGTACGCCCCGGCCATCACCTCCGGGTGCGCCTGCGCGTAGTGGTCGTCCAGCGCCGCGTTGCTCAACTCCAGCGTCAGCTTCCCGATGCCCCCCATCGCGTCGCGCGCGTTGATGGCCAGGTTGAGGATGACGTTCTCCAGCTGGTGCGGATCCGCCATCGTGTTCCACAGCCCGCCGCCAATGACCGTCTCCACCTCCACGTCCTCGCCCAGCGCGCGGCGCAGGAGGTCGTCCATGCCCCGCACCAGCCGGCCCAGGCTCAGGGAGCGCGGCTCCAGCGGCTGCCGCCGCGAGAACGCCAGCAACTGCCCGGACAGCCGGGCCCCTCGTTCCACCGCGCTCAGCGCCGAGCGCACCCGGCTCATGCCCCGCTCGTTGCCGGCCACGTCGCGTTGGAGCAGCTGCAGGTTGCCGCCCACCACCTGGAGCAGGTTGTTGAAGTCATGCGCCACGCCGCCCGTGAGCTTCCCCACCGCCTCCATCTTCTGCGCCTGACGCAGCTGCTCCTCCGTCTGCCGCTGCTCGGTGACGTCGCGCCCGCTGGCGTACAGCACGCCGTCCTCCGGCACCGGCACCGCCGTCCAGGAGATGCGCCGGTAGCCGCCGTGCTTGCACCGGTAGGAGCTCTCGAAGTTCAGCGTGGGATTTCCTCCCTCCAGGCGGTGCACCTCGGCGCGCGTGCGCGCGTAGTCGTCCGGGCGCTCCAGCCACTCCGACGTACGGCCCAACAGCTCCTCCTCCGTCCACCCCAGCATCCGCGTCCAGGCCGGGTTGACGCTGAGGAACTTCCCCTCCGACAGGCTCCCCACCACCAGCAGGTCCTGGGACACGTTCCACACGCGGTCCCGCTCCCGCGTGCGCTGCGCCACGCGCTGCTCCAGCGTCTCATTGGCCTGCTTCAAGGCGGACAGCGCCTTGAGCCGGGACAGCGTCGCCCACACGCGGTCGGCCACGTTGCGGCACAGCTCGATCTCCTCCGCGGTCCACGTGCGCGGCTGCACGTCGTGCAGGAACAGCACCGCCACGAACCGGCCGTGCTCCAGGAGCGGGATGTTGAACAGGGCCCGGATGCCCACCCGCTCCAGCGTGTCCGCCTGGGGCGCCGTGCGCGGGTCCTCCCGCACGTCCGGGATGGCCACCACCTCGCCCTTCAGGAGGTCTTCCAGGAACACGCCGTAGTCGTGGAAGCGGTGCACGCCCTCCACGCGCGCCACGTCCGGCGAGGCCACCCAGTTCGGGTGCATCAGCACCAGCGCATGCGTCGAGTCCACCGTGCCGTAGCCCGCGCGCGGCACGCCCAGCATCCGCCCCACCACCTCCATGGCCAGCTGCGCGGCGGCGTCCGGGGACGAGGCCTCGCGCAGCCGGTCCGCCATCTCCAGCAGCGCCGTCTGCCGCAGCTCCGCCCGCTTGCGCGCGTCGATGTCCACCAGCACGCCGGGAAAGCGCAGCGGCGCGCCCTGCGCGGAAAGATGGCAGTGGCCGCTGGCCTCCACCCACCGGTTCGTGCCGTCGGCGCGGAGCACGCGGTACTCGGACCGGTACGCACCGCCTGTCTTCAAGGCGCGGGCGATGGTCGCTTCCACCCTGGGCCGGTCCTCCGGGTGGATGGCGGCCACGAATTGGGAGATGGGCAGACCTTCGCGCGCCTGCACGGGGTCCAATGAGAAGGAGTGCGCGAAGCGCTCGTCCGCGACGACGCGGTTGACAGGCACGTCCCACACCCAGGTGCCAATCATTGCCTCGGCGTTCAGCGCCAATTGCACGCGCTCGTTCGCCTCGCGCAAGGCATCGTCGGCCTGGTGGCGCTCGGTGACGTCCTGGGTGATGCCCACCAGCTGCACCGGCTTGCCGGCCGCGTCGTACACCAGCGACGCGCGCCGGTGGATCCACCGCACGTCCCCGGTGTCATGACGGCGGATGCGGTACTCCACCGACGGCGTGACCTGCCCCGAGGCCCGCGTCCGCGCGTTGGACACGTGGCGCCGGTCCTCCTCCAGCGCGAGCGCCTCGATGACCGGAGCGGGCAGGGTGTCCGAAACCGGCACGCCGTACAGCCGGCAGAACTGCGGCGTCACCGTCAGCTGGTCGGTGGCGATGTCCAGCGTGAACACGCCAATGCCACCTGCCTCCTGGGCCAACCGCAGCTGTTCCTGCTTCACGTGCGCGTCGGCGTTCCCCCCAGGGGACGCCGGGAACGCCGGAGCCTGGGGGACCGGGGCGGGAGCCGTGCCGGCGCCGTCATCCAGACCCGCGGCGCGCAGGCGGAATCGCAGACGTTCGACCTCGGCCCTCAGGGCCTGTTCCGTTTCGGAAAGGGGCACGCTCATGAGCGGGGGGACCGCGGGTCGAGGGGGGCGACCTCCGGCCGTGGCACTGTCGCCCGGGTCCTCCGGGGTGGGCAACGGAGAATTCCGAAGGAGTCATTCCCCCGGAACCGGGGCATCCTCCCCGGTGTCGGCGCCCGCGCCCGGCTGTTCCGGGTGAACGCCCGGGGGCGTGTCGCCAGTCCGCCGTGCCGGCGCGCGAGCCCCTTTGTCCCGTCGCTTTGACGCAGGGCAGCCAGGACGTCAGGTCGTCCCGGGCCTGGGGAATAGCGCGCGCGGCGGCGTGTCCAGGGCTTGCAGAACCTGGAAGACGTCACGGGTCACCCAGGGCAGATGCGCGCCATGGGACGTCCCGCGTAGCGGAGAGTCGTGAACACTCACATCACCCGCGGGTCGCAATGCTCACTTCCCGCCTTGACGCTGCCAGGAATTTCTTTAAAGAATGCACGCACGTCCTCTTCTTCTTGGAAGATGGCGTATGTACCGGGCCTCGCGTTCCCCAACCGCGGAACCGGTGCGTGACGTCCCAGTTGAGCCCCGCGCGCCGCGTTCCCCCTCTCGGCGCGCGGTGGCCCCTGGGACTTCCACCCCGCCCCGCCCACTCATCAGGTCCCCTCGAGGATTCGAGTGTCCACGTCCACCTTCGTCCTGCCCGTCTCGCTGGCCCTGCGGCTGCTCACCTCGGCGTCGCCTTCCCCCCAGAACACGGCGACCGCGCCCTCCCAGGAGCCCGCGCCGAAGTCCCCGGCCACCTCGTCGGTGAAGGCCACGCCCCCGGCCGTGACGAAGCTGAGCGCCGCGCAGCAGGCCACGGCGGCGAAGCTGGTGGGGCCCGCGCTCGCGGAAGGCCATGCCTACGCGCGGCTGGCGGAGCTGACGGACGGCATCGGGCCGCGCCTGTCCGGCTCCGAG
The DNA here is from genome assembly GCF_003611625.1 of Corallococcus sp. CA054B. Classification (NCBI taxonomy): domain Bacteria; kingdom Pseudomonadati; phylum Myxococcota; class Myxococcia; order Myxococcales; family Myxococcaceae; genus Corallococcus; species Corallococcus sp. CA054B. Next base: position 40,056 of record NZ_RAVY01000031.1, on the reverse strand, counting down.
TCCGCGGAGGCCGCGGTGCAGTGGGCCCTGCGCGGGTTCCAGGCGGATGGGGTGAAGGCGTGGAAGGAGCCGGTGAAGGTGCCGCGCTGGGTGCGGGGCGAGGAGCACGGCGAAATCCTCGCCTCCGAGCGCACGCGCGGGCTGCCGCTGGCGCTGCTGGCCCTGGGCGGCAGCGCGCCCACGCCGCCGGAGGGCATCACCGCGGAGGTGGTGGAGGTGAACTCCCTGGAGGAGCTGGCGGCGCTGGGGGACAAGGTGAAGGGCCGCATCGTGTTCTTCAACCACACCATGTCGGAGGCGGCGGACTACGGCCGCTTCGCGGGGCTGCGAGGCCGGGGTCCGGCGGCGGCGGCGAAGCAGGGCGCGGTGGCCGCGCTGGTGCGCTCGCTGGCCACGGCGTCGCTGCGCACGCCGCACACGGGCTCCACGCGCTTCGATGAAGGCGGCCCGCGCCTGCCCGCGGCGGCGGTGTCGGTGGAGGACGCGCTCACGCTGCACCGGATGCTCCAGGGCGGGGCGGTGAAGGTGCGGCTGGTGCTGGGGTGCTCCGATCTGCCGGACGCGGACTCGTCCAACGTGGTGGCGGAGGTGCGGGGCCGCGAGAAGCCGGACGAGGTGGTGCTGCTGGGCGCGCACCTGGACTCGTGGGACGTGGGCACGGGCGCGCACGACGACGGCGCGGGCGTGGTGATGGTGATGGAGGCCGCGCGGCTCATCGCGAAGCTGCCCCAGGCGCCCCGGCGCACGGTGCGCGTGGTGCTGTTCATGAACGAGGAGAACGGGCTGCGCGGCGGCCGTGCGTACGCGGAGCGGCACGCGAAGGAGCTGCCCAAGCACGTGGCCGCCATCGAGATGGACGCGGGCGGCGGGCGGCCTCTGGGCGTGAGCCTGCACGCGGGCCCGGGCGGTGAGGCGCTGCTGTGGCCGTGGCTGGCGCCGCTGGAGGGGCTGGGCGCGGCGAAGTTCCTGGTGGGGCACGCGACGGGCGCGGACCTGAGCCCCATGGAGCCCGCGCACGTGCCCTTCGTGGGCGTGCGCGTGGACAGCAGCCGCTACTTCGACGTGCACCACTCCATGGCGGACACGCTGGACAAGGTGGACCCGCAGGACCTGGCGCGCAGCACCGCCGCGGTGACGTGGATGGCGTACGCGCTGGCGGAGTCTCCGGGCACGCTCGCGCGCCCCACCGGGCCGGAGTCGGACGAGCCGCCGAAGAAGAAGTAGGAGGTCGCTGCTACGCCTCCGCCGGGGTCTTGCGCGGCCCGCCCCGGCGCTGCGGCAGCTCCGGCAGCAGCAGCGTGACGAGCAGGGCCGCCAGCGCGACGAAGATGGCGAAGCGGTACACCGCCATCGTCGCGCGGGTGAAGGACTCCTTCAGCGCGCGCTCCACACGGTCCACGGTGGACAGCGCGCGGGCCTCGTCCGCGTCCACGCGCGCGCGGGCCTCGGGCCCCTCCTGCAATGCCTGCCGCCGCTCCTCGGCGAAACCCTCGCGCAGCTTCGCCTTCACCTGCTCCGGCTGGAATCGCTGTCCCTGCGGCGCGCCCTCTCCTCCGCCCAGGCCTCCGGGCGCGGACGCGTGCAATTCCTGCCGCACGTCCGGAGGCAGCCCGCGCGTGGCCTGCTGCGTGCGCACGCGCAGCTCCCGTTCCAGCGTGCCCGCGAACACGGTGCCCAGGAGCGCCACGCCCACCGTCATGCCCAGCTGCCGGAAGAACGTCGCCGCGGACGTGGCCACGCCGATGCGCTGGGGCGGCACGGCGTTCTGCACGGCCACGGTGTAGAGCGGGATGGACGGGCCCAGGCCCAGGCCCACCAGCACCATCTTCACCGTGACCTCGGCCTGGCTGGAGTCGGGCGTCAGCGTGAAGCCCATCACCGCGAAGCCGCCCATGAGGAACAGCAGCGCTCCCACCATCAGCGCCTTGTAGCGGCCCAACCGCGACGCCAGCTGTCCGGACAGCACGTTGCCCGCCACCACGCCCAGCGTCAGCGGCGTCAGCGTCAGCCCGGAGTGCGTCGCGGACAGCCCCACCACGTTCACCATGAACAGCGGCAGGAAGGTGACGGACGCCAGGAACACCGCGCCGATGATGAACACCGCCGCGTTGCCCGCGGAGAACGCGCGCAGGCGGAACAGCGACGGCTCCAGCAGCGGCTCCTTCGCACGGCGCTCCCGCCACACGAAGAGCCCCAGCCCCACCGCCGACAGCGCGAACAGCCCCAGGATGGGCGCGGAGCCCCACGGGAACCCGCCCGCCCGGGGCGCCGCCGCGCCATGGCCCAGGCTGAGCGCGAGCAGCAGCGGCACCACGCCCACCGCCAGCGCCACCGCCCCCAACACGTCCAGCTTCCCGCCGTGCACGCCCTCCGGCTTGAGCGGCGGCATGCGCAGGAAGATGAGCGCCAGCGCGAGCGCGCCCACCGGCAGGTTGATGAAGAACACCCAGTGCCAGCCCAGCGCGTCGGTGATGAAGCCGCCGGCCAGCGGGCCAATGACGCTGGACAGGCCGAACACCGCGCCGAACAGGCCCTGGTACTTGCCCCGGTCGCGCGGCGGGAACAGGTCCGCCACCACCGCCAGCGAACCGGTGAAGAGCGCCGCGCTGCCCAGCCCCTGCACCGCGCGGCAGAGGATGAGCACGAGCGTGGAGCGGGCCGCGCCGCACAGGAAGCTGCCGGTGAGGAACACGGCGATGCCCGCCACCAGCACCGCGCGGCGGCCCAGCAGGTCGGACAGCTTGCCCCACACGGGCACCATCATCGTGGACGCCACCAGGTACGCGGTGGTGAGCCACGGGTAGTGCTCCGGCGCGATGTGGAGGTCCGCCTGGATGGTGGGCCCCGCCGTGGCCACGATGGTCTGATCCAACGCCGCCAGCAGCAGCCCCAGCAGCGCCCCCGCCAGCGTGAAGGCCTTCTGTGAGCGGCTGAACCGCTCAGATGCCGGAGCGGCGTGGGAGTCCAGGGCGGTGTCGGCGGCGGTGTCGGCCATGGCTCGGGCACGTGCTCAGGGCGCGTGCATTCGCGCGAATGTGGGGACGGCGGTGGGGGCTGGCCACGCCCGCCTGCCCGGCTGCTCTCCGTCCGGAAGGCAACGCGCCGTCGGGCAGGCGTCGGAAGTACCGTTCATCCGGCAAGGGCCTTTCGGGAAGGGCGGTGCGCGGTTCTATCCTGCGCGCCCTTCATGTCGGATGTCGGACACGCCGGACACGTGAGCGCGTCCTGCCCAGGAGTGAACATGCGGATCCGTGGAGCGCTGACCTGCGCCGTGATGCTGTCCCTGTCGGCGGGCTGCAAGGACGACCCGACGCCCCAGCCCGACGCGGGAGTCCCGGACGCGGGCGCCGACGCGGGCTCCCAGGACGACGCCGGCACCGCCGGGCCCACCCTCTCCGAGACGCCGCGCTGGGAGGTCGAAGGGGACGGACTCGAGCCGAAGGAGTGCTTCGGCCGCGGCGTGGCGCTGGGCGACGTCAACGGCGATGGCCGCCGGGACCTGCTCGTCATCTCTCCGCCATGCACCAGCGCCCCCACCAACCCCGGCCGCGTGATGGTGTACCCGGGAGAGGCGTCCTACTTCTCCAAGACGCCCGTCACCTCCAAGCTGTCGTGGGTGCATCCCAGCCCGCGCACGTCGGGCTACCAGATGACGGTGGGCACGGGGGACGTGGACGGGGATGCGTACGCGGACGTGGTGGTGAAGAGCTACTACGGCGTCAGCGTCTACAAGGGCGGACCGGACCTGTCCCAGGTGTTCGCCCAGCCGCTGTTCCGCGTGCCGGACTCCTCGACCACGCGCTTCAGCATCGGGCGGCTGCTGGACGTGGATGGCGACGGGCTGGACGACCTCCTCGTCTCCACCTTCACCGGGAGCACCACCCTCTACCGCGCGACGCCCGGAGGGAAGGAGGGCCCCTTCACCAACGTGCGCGTGCTGTCCGGCTACGCGCAGCCCGCGGGAGACACGGACGGGGACGGCGCCCAGGACCTGCTCATCCCCCTGTACGGCGAGGAGAACAGCCAGGGCCTCTTCCTGGGCTGCAAGGCGGACAGCACGCGTGTCTGTGACGGACCGCTCACCACGCAGCCGGTGTGGAAGGGCACCGCGGAGAGCCTGCGAGGGATTCCGGACCTGAACGGGGACGGCCGTCCGGAGGTGCTCGCGGGGCTTCGGGGCAGCATGCGCCTGCACCTGTCCGACGCCTCCGTGCAGGGCTACTCCGCCACGCCCGTGTGGACGTTGATGGACGACCCGGCCTTCCCGAGCATCGCCGCCCAGAGCGCCTCGGTGGGCACCATGGCGGAGGGCGGCACGGGCCACGACTTCGTGCTCGCCTCGCTGGGGCGCGTGTACCTCTTCCGCCCCACGCAGGACGTGTCCGGTCCGCTGGAGCCGGTGTGGTCGTGGCCGCGCGCCAACCGCCTCCTGCCCCAGACGATGCTGGGCTTCACCATGCCTGCCGTGGCCAGCCCCGGCGACCTGGACGGGGACGGGTTCGACGACCTGGTGGTGGGCCTCTCGCAGGAGAACAACGGCACGCGTGCCCCGGGCCGGGTGCGGGTGTACGGCGGCGGCGCGGTGCCGGACTCGGAGGAGCCCGCCCCCGCGCTGATGCCCACGAAGACGTGCGGCCTCCCGGTGGATCCGGTGAACGGCAAGCCGGACCTCACGGTGGACCGGGACGTCATCGCCCGCACGCTCTACATCGAGCGGCGCTCGTTCGCGGCGGACTCCTGCGAGGTGCGTGAAGGCTGCGTGCCCGCGGGCGGCGAGCGGCGCCTGCTGCGCTTCACCACGTCCATCATGAACATGGGCACCGCGCCCGCGGTGGTGCCTTCACCGGAGGAGCGGCCGGACCTCTTCGTCTACGACGAGTGCCACCAGCACGACCACCTGGTGAACTTCGCCGGCTACGACCTGAAGGATGCCTCCGGCAACTCCCTGTCCGTGGGGCGCAAGCAGGGCTTCTACATGATCGACTTCACCCAGTACTGCGCGGACGGCACGCCGTTCGCCTGGTACGACCCGGGCACGGGCATCTCGCCGGGCTGGTCGGACGTCTACACGGCGGACACCGCCTGCCAGTGGCTGGATGTCACGGACACTCCGGACGGCGACTACACCGTACGCGTGGGCGTGGATGAGAACCACATCATTGACGAGCTCGACGCGCTCCCCAACGAGGCCACCGTCAAGGTGCGCCTGAAGGGGGACACCGTGACCGTGCTGCCCTGATGCGAAAGGGCGGACCGCACGCATCGTTTCACCGCGAAGTGACTCTTCAGGACAGGGCAGGTGCAAGGCCGGCCGGTTCATTCCGGGGAGAACGACACGATGCGGATGCGATTCGCGCGGTCCTGCGCGGTGGTGGGGCTGTGGGTCCTGACGGGCTGCAAGGATGATCCGAAACCCCAGCCCGACGCCGGCACACCGGACGCGGGCCCCACCCTCTCCGAAACGCCGCGCTGGCAGGTGACCGGTGACGGCACGAACCCCCGCGAGTGCTTTGGTCGCACGGTGGCGCTGGGCGACGTCAACGGCGACGGGCACAAGGACCTGCTGGTGACGTCCGCGCCCTGCGCGAGCTTCCAGAGGGATCCCGGCCGCGTGATGGTGTACGCGGGCGAGGCGCGCGACTTCTCGAAGACGCCCGTCACCACGACACTGACGTGGGTGCACCCCAGTCCGCTCGCCTCCAGCTACAAGATGACGGTAAGCACGGGCGACATCGACGGGGACGCGTACGCGGACGTGCTCGTCGCCACCTCCTTCGGCGTCAGCGTCTTCAAGGGCGGACCGGACCTGTCCCAGGTGCTGACGCAGCCGGTGTTCCGCGCGCCGGACGCCTCCACCCTGCGCTTCAGCGGCGCGCAGCTGCTGGACCTGGACGGGGACGGGAGGGATGAGCTCTCCGTCTCCACGACGCCCAACAGGAACCTCACCGTGTACCGGGCGACGCCGGGCGCACCGGAGGGGGCCTTCACCGCCGTGCGCACGCTGAGCGGCGTCCCCGTCCCCGCGGGCGACGCCGACGGGGACGGGGTCCAGGACCTGGCCGTGACCCACCCCGACGCCACGGTGGAGCTCTACCTGGGGTGCAAGGCGGGCAGCGCTCGCGTCTGTGAAGGGCCGCTCACGGCGCAGCCCGTGTGGACCGGCCAGGCCGAGTCCTTCGCCGCGCTGCCCGACCTGAACGGAGACGGCCGCTCGGAGGCGCTCCTGCTCCTGGACGGCAGCCAGCGCCTGCACCTGTCCGACCCCGCAGGTCCGGGCTACTCGCCACAAATCACCTGGCAGGTCATGGACGACGCGGCCTTCCCCCTCTTCGGGCAGTCCTTCCTCACCTTCAGCCAGACCGTCGTCCCCGTGGGCTCCATGGTGGAGGGTGGCACGGGCCACGACTTCGCCATCGGCGCCATCGGCCGCGCGTACCTCTTCCGCCCCACCACGAACGTGTCGGGCCCGCTGGAGCCGGTGTGGGCGTGGCCGCGCGCCAACCGGCTCGACCTCCGGACGTCGATGGGCACCGACTACCTGGGCATGGCCTCCGCGGGCGACCTGGACGGGGACGGGTACGACGACCTGGTGGTGGGCGTGTCCTCGGGACTCAGCGGCACGCCCGCGGCCACACCCTCGGAAGAGGGCGCGTCCGCCCGGGGCCGGGTGATGGTGTTCGGCGGCGGCGCGGTGCCGGACTCGCAGGAGCCCGCGCCCGCGCTGGCTCCCACGAAGACGTGCAACCTCCAGGTGGATCCGGTGAACGGCAAGCCGGACCTCACGGTGGACCGGGACGTCCTCGCGCGCACGCTCTACATCGACCGGCGCTCCTTCACGGCGGACTCCTGCGAGGTGCGCGAGGGCTGCGTGCCCGCGGGCGGCGAGCGGCGCCTCTTGCGCTTCACCACCTCCATCATGAACATGGGCACGGCCCCGCTGGTGGTGCCCTCCCCGGAGGAGCGGCCGGACCTCTTCGTCTACGACGAGTGCCACGACCACCACCACCTGACGAACTTCGCCGGCTACGACCTGAAGGACGCGTCCGGCAACTCCCTGTCCGTGGGGCGCAAGCAGGGCTTCTACATGATCGACTTCACCCAGTACTGCGCGGACGGCACCCCGTTCTCCGCGTACGACCCGGGCACGGGCATCTCACCCGGCTGGTCGGACGTCTACACCGCGGACCTGCCCTGCCAGTGGCTGGACGTCACCGACACCCCGGACGGCGAGTACACCGTGCGCGTGGGCGTGGACGAGAACCACATCGTGGACGAGGCCGACGCGCTCCCCAACGAGGTCACCGTCAAGGTGCGCCTGACCGGTGACACGGTGACCGTGCTGCCCTGAAACCAAGAAAATCCCGCCGTGAAACGCCGTCCGGTGAAGGCCGCGTGCAATGAGCGGCCCTCCTGGGCGTAGAGTGCCTGACGCGGCCCGCCCGCCGGGGACCCTCCCGGTGTGCGCCAGGCCGCATGGCTTCCAGCGTGAAGGGGTGGTTTCGTGAACTTCCGGGTCGACGTGTGGGAGGGCGCGCGCATCGCGCTGACCTCGCTGCGCTCCAACCGGCTGCGGACGGTGCTCACCACGGTGGGCATCGGCGTGGGCGTGTGCACCCTGCTGGCCATCGTCGGCATCATCCAGGGGCTGAACAGCTCGTTCGCGGACCAGCTCAGCAAGATTGGCTCCAACACGCTGCAGGTGTCCAAGTTCCCCTGGGTGATGAACGGGGACTGGTGGGCGTACCGCAACCGCAAGAAGCTCTCGCTGGACCTGGTGGAGCCCATGCGCACCGCCTCCGAGCACGTCATCGCGGTGGCCCCCATGATGTTCGTCAACGCGGAGGTGTCCTTCCAGAACCGGAAGCTCGCCTCCGTGCAGACCATGGGCACCAGCCCCGACTACGCCATGACGTCCTCCGTGGAGATGGCGCAGGGGCGCTTCCTCACGCAGGCGGACGTGGACAACCGCTCCGCCGTCGTGGTGATTGGCGCGGAGATCGGCAAGGTGCTCTTCCCGGGCATCAACCCGGTGGGCCACCGCATCCTCGTGGACCGCCGCCCCTACCGCATCGCGGGCGTCATCGTGGAGCGCGGCACGCTGCTGGGGCAGAACGTGGACCTGGTGGTGATGCTGCCGTACACCGCGTTCCAGGGGCACTTCGGCACCCAGCGCGACGTGACCCTGGTGCTCGCGGTGGACCAGCAGGAGAACGTCCCCCGCGTGCAGGACCGCCTCACGGAGACGCTGCGCCGTGAGCGCAACACCAAGCCCGGCGCGCCGGACGACTTCGCCATCAACCGGCCGGACCAATTGGCCAACATGTACGCGCAGCTCACCGGCGCGCTCTACGGCGCGGCCACCGGCGTCGGGCTCATCACATTGCTCGTGGGCGGCATCGGCATCATGAACATCATGCTGGTGTCCGTGCGCGAGCGGACCCGTGAGATTGGCGTGAGGCGGGCGCTGGGCGCGCGCAAGCACACCATCATCCTCCAGTTCCTCATGGAGGCGGCCAGCGTGTCCGCGGTGGGCGGCGCCATGGGCACCGCGGTGGGCATGGGCCTCGCGTGGCTGGTGAACTACCTCACGCCCCTGGCGGCGGCGGTGCAGCCCATGACGGTGGTGCTGGGCGTGGGCTTCTCCGCGGTGGTGGGCCTGCTGTTCGGCATCTGGCCGGCGGCGCGCGCCGCGAACCTGGACCCCGTGGAAGCGCTCCGCCACGACTAGGCGCGAGCGGGAGACCTGACCATGTGGATGGCTTTCTGGGACACGGTGCGGCTGGCGTTCGGCACGTTCCGCTCCAACCCCCTGCGCTCCTTCCTCACGCTGCTGGGCATCGTCATCGGCGTCACCACCGTGGTGTCCATGATGTCCCTCATCGAGGGGCTCAAGAACCAGGTGAACGACCAGATGTCGGACCTGGGCAGTGACTGCTTCCAGGTGCAGCGGCTGCCCTTCGGCCAGGGTGAGCTGTCCATCGCGGAGCTCGCGCGCCGGCCGCGCTTCACCTACGCGGACCTGGACGCCATCCGCACGCAGCCCTCCATCGCGCAGGCCGCCGGCGAGGACTCCAAGGGCGGCCAGAAGGCCTCCACCGCCGACCGCGAGTCGCGGCCCAACGTGAACGTCTGGGCCGGCACGGCGGAGTACTTCAACACCAACTCGGTGAGCCTCGCGACGGGGCGGCCCTTCACGGACGCGGAGTTCGTGGACGGCCGGCGCGTGGCGGTGATTGGCCAGGACCTGGCGGACACGCTGTGGCCCGGCCTGGACCCGCTGAACCGCGAGTTCCGCCTCCTGGGCCGCACCTTCCAGGTGGTGGGCACGCTCAAGCGCCGGGGCGGGTTCCTGGGCGGCGGCAGCCAGGACAACCAGGCCATGATTCCGCTGTCCACCTTCGCGTCCATGTTCGGCGTGCGCGACTTCCGCATCAGCATCCAGGCGAAGTCCCCGGAGGTGCTCCAGCGGGCCCAGGATGAGGTGACGCTGCTCATGCGCCGCCGCCACGGGCTCAAGCCGGACGAACCGGATGACTTCTTCCTCTACAACAACAAGAGCGCCACGGAGATGTTCAACAACCTCTCCGCGGCGGTGTCCGCGGCCAGCTTCGGCGTGTGCATCCTGTCGCTGCTCGTGGGCGGCATCGGCATCCTGAACATCATGCTGGTCGCCGTGACGGAGCGGACGCGGGAGATTGGCATCCGCAAGGCGCTGGGGGCCAAGCGCTACCGCATCCTCGCGCAGTTCGCGCTGGAGGCCGTGGTGCTGTCGCTGGTGGGCGGCGCGGTGGGCGTGGCGCTGGGCGTGGGTCTGGCGCACCTGGCGCGCTGGATGATCAACCTGCCCACGGAGGTCCCCATGTGGTCCGTCGTCGTGTCGCTGGTGATGAGCTGCGGGGTGGGGCTGGTGTTCGGCATCTACCCGGCGGCGCGCGCCGCGAAGCTGGACCCCGTGGAGGCGATGCGCACGGAGTAGCCCGCGCTCCTCGCGCACGAGGCATGAAGAAGGCCCCGACCCGGCATGAAGCGGGTGGGGCCTTTTTTCATCACGGTCGTGGCCAGCCCGGGACTACGGGCAGGGGTACGTACAGGTGATCTGCCCGGTGATGGGGTTCTTGAAACACGTGGGCGTGCAGTCCTGCGCGTCGGCGGAGGACGGCGTGGCGGCGATGCCCAGGCCCATCACGGTGGCGGCGGCGGCGAGGACGAAGGCGATGCGACGGACGTTCTTGCGAGCCTGCATGGTGTCGTCTCCCTGCGTGGTGTTGGCGCTGCACGGAGCACTCTAGGGACCGGGGCTGACAACACCACTGGCGAGATTGCAGGCACGCGCGCATGCGTGGAGGGCGGGGCGCCGAGGCGCCGCACGCGGGAAGAAAATTGAAACGCCGATGTGGCGAAACGATGCGTCAATGCCTGGGAGTGGGGGTGCGACTCCACTGATAGCCCACGGTTGCGCCGCTGCCGATGAGCGAGAACGCGAGGTACTGGCGCAGGAAGTCCAACCGTTCGCTGGTGCCGGCCAGGTGGCGCAGGCCTTCATGCGCGGCGAGGCCCAGCAGCATTCCCACGGTCGCGCCGCCGAGCGCGCCCAGGTACGCGTGGCCGCGATCCTGGCTGTCGCCGAACGCGATCTCTCCCATGCCCCAGGTGCCGAGCGCGGCGATGGGCGGAGTGACGACCATGGCGGCGCCGAACGCGCCCACTTCCAGCTCCATCTGCCGTCCGAGCGGATAGGAGGGATGCACGAAGAGGAAGCGTCCCGGAAGCGACGCGAGCACGGTGCCCGCGGCGGCCTCCGCGGCGTTGGCGCCCAGGCGCGTGTCACCGCCCACGCGGGTCGCGGCCCAGACAGTGCCCAGGGGCAGCAGCGCGACACCGCCATGCGCGGCCCAGGTGCCGGCGGACAGAGGTGCCTCCGTGTAGGGCTCGCCGTGCGGAATGAAGGGCCGCAGCTGGCGAGGCGGCACGGAGGGAGGCGGAGGACCCGCGTCCAGGAGCGGCGCATCCCGCACGGTAGGCTTCAGCGGAGGCGGTGGAGGTTCGGGCTCGGGTGACGCGGGCGTCTGTTCATCTTGAGGCGCGGATGAAACATCCCCCGAGGACGGCACGTCCTGCATCCACACCGAGGCGGACGCGGCCGGCGCCCCCAGCAGGCCAACCCACAGGAGCGCTCCGTACGCGGGTACCATCCCCTGTCGCCCCATGCCGTGTCCGTCCTCCTGTGCACCCGTATCCGCACCCAGCAGTGCGCACGCGGCGCGTCCAGCACCACCGGCCTCTCGTGCCATGGGGCTCAAGCGTCGGCGGGTGGACGGTGTCCATGTCCATCCACGCGCTTCCTCGACTCTGAGGCACACGGCGGATGCGGAAGGCGCGGGGCTGCCCTAGCTTCCGGTCCGTGCGGCTGGTCTGGCCCATCCTGCTCGCCCTGCTCGCCGCGGGGTGTCCCTACCCGAACCACCGACAGGACCTGCGCCTGCGCGCGTTGCCGGAGGACCCGGCCGCGAGGGACCTCGCCATCGAGCAGACGATGGGCATCCCAATGGAGCCCGGCAACGGCGTGGAGCTGGTGCAGAACGGCCAGGTCTTCGACGTCATCGAGGAGGAGATCCGCGCCGCGCGCTCCAGCATCCACATCGCCAGCTACATCTGGCGTCCGGGCATCCCGTCGGACCGGCTGCTCATCGCGCTGCGCGAGCGGGCTCCTGGCGTGCAGTGCCGGGTCATCGTGGATCCGCTGGGCAGCGTGAACTTCGAGTTCGTGGCCCCGGTGCTCGCGGACGCGGGCTGCGACGTGCGCATCTACCGTCCCTACCAGGGCGCGGTGACGTCGCTGGACGCGGTGCGGATCCGCGCGCGCATGCACCGCAAGATGGTCATCCGCGACGGCGAGGTCGCGCTGACCGGCGGCTTCGGCATCTGGCGCAGCTGGCTGGGCAACGGCGACGCGGCGGAGACCTGGCGCGACACCAACGTGCGGGTGCGAGGCCCCGTCGTGCGAGGCATGCAGCTCGCCTTCGCGCAGAACTGGCAGGAGTCCGGCGGCGCCTTCCTGCCCCCGGAGTCCTTCCCGGAGCTCGCGCCCGCGGGCAACGCGAGGGCCCTCTTCGTCGCCAGCACGGGGCACCGCTTCCTCTCGGAGGCGTCGAAGATGTGGCTGCTGTCCATCGCCGCCGCGAAGCACCGGCTGTGGATCGCCAACTCGTACTTCATCCCGTCGGAAGCCATCAGCGACATGCTCATCCTCAAGGCGCGCGAGGGCGTGGACGTGCGGGTGCTGGTGCCCGGCCGCTACCACGACGTGAAGCCCGTGCTCAACGCGCAGCGGGCGTCCTACGCGCGGCTCCTCGCGGGCGGCGTGCGCATCTACGAGTACGAGATCTCGATGATGCATTCCAAGACGCTGGTCGCGGACGACACGCTGAGCATCGTGGGCTCCACCAACCTGGATCCGCTGGCGCTCAGCCACACCGACGAGGCTTCGGTGATGGTGGAGGACCCGGTGCTGGCGGACGAGCTGGCGAAGTCCTTCGAGGCGGACCTCACGCACTCGGCGGAGGTCCACTGGCACGGCTGGAAGCGGCGAGGTCTGCTTCAGCGGCTGAGCGAGCAGCTGCCGTGGTTCATCGGCGACTTCCTGTGAGCCGGCACGGCTGGGGAGTGCCTGTCTGACTGCCTGTCCAGCTGACAAGGGACGTCAGTAGCGGGAAGGCAGGCGGGGCTGGGTCGCGTTGGTCTCTTCATGCCTTCGATTCGACCGTTCCGTGCCGCGCTGTTGTCGCTGACCGTGGGCCTGCCGGTGTTCGCGGCCGGGCCCGCCGTGTGGGGCGAGGGGATGATGGTGAAGGTGCGGCCGGGGACTGCCGCCAGGAGCGCCACCGAGGTGCGGCTCACCGCCGCGCGCAACGAGTTCGTCTCCTTCCAGGTCGCGCTGCACGGCGGCGACACGGGGCTGAGGGGCGTGCGAGCGAAGCTGCCCGCGTTGGAAGGCCCCACGAAGCTGACGGGGCCGGACGTGACGCTGTACCGCCAGGCGCTGGTCGTCACGAAGCAGGCGTCGGTGGCGGGCGAGTCCGTGGGTGCGTGGCCGGACGGGCTGGTGCCGGACACGGACGAGATCGCTGGAGAGACGCGAAGCGCCTTCCCCTTCGACGTGCCGGCGAAGGAGGCGCGGGCCCTGTGGGTGGACGTGCACGTGCCGAAGGACGCGCCGCCCGGGGACTACACGGGCACGGTGACGGTGGAGGCGGACGGAGGCTTCCAGCGGCAGGTGACGGCGAGGCTGACGGTGGTGGACGCGGCGCTGCCGAGCACGTCCTCACTGTCGTCCGCGTTCCTGCTCTGGCCGCCGCACGTGTGCCGCGCGCACACGGGCCGCGAGGACTGCACGCCGGAGGAGCTGCAGCCGCTGCTCACGCGCTACCAGCGGATGGCGTTGGAGCACCGCTTCACGCTCTCCAGCCTCTTCCCGCGCAAGCCGTGGCCGCCGGAGTGGAGCACCTTCGACGCGACGTGGGGCCCGTACCTGGAAGGCACGGCGCCTAACCGGCTACAGGGCGCGCGGATGACGAGCCTGGAGTACGTGGGGCCGCTCGACGCGGCGAACCTGAAGGACTTCACGGCGCACATGAAGGCGAAGGGCTGGCTGGACCGGGCCTACGTGCAGCTGGGGGACGAGCCGCCCTACGGCACCCCCTTCGCGCAGGTGCACGCGACGGGAGAGCTGGTGCGCCAGGCGGCGCCCGGGCTGCGCACGATGCTGACGACGAACTCGCGCGAGCTGAAGGCCAACGGCCTGGAGGACGCGGTGGACACGGCGGTGCCCCTGGTGAACCACCTGGACGGAACGGACGCGAACTTCCGGGGCGACCAGCGGGCGACGTACACGCGCTTCCTGGAGCGTCCGGGAACAGCATTGTGGATGTATCAGAGCTGCATGAGCCACGGCTGTGCGTATGGGACGAACGCGCCGGAGAACAAGCCGGGCGCGGGCTGGCCGTCGTACATGCTGGACCGGTCGGCGGCGAAGGCGCGCGCGATGGAGTGGGTGACGTTCCTGGCGGGAGCGACGGGCGAGCTCTACTACCAGTCGGTGGGCATGCTCTCCACGGCATGGACGGACCAGTACCGCTTCAACGGCAACGGGGACGGGACGCTCTTCTACCCGGGCACGCCGGAAGCCATTGGGGGGAAGACGGACGTGCCGGTGGCATCGCTGCGGCTCAAGCTCATCCGTCAGGGCATGCAGGACTACGAGTGGCTCAAGGCGGTGAGTGACGCGGGAGACCCGGACTTCGCGCGCAAGGTGGCCAGGGACCTGATCCCCGCCGCATCGCGAGTGACGGACGACGGCGCGGCGTTCGACGCGGCAAGGCTGAAGCTCATCCAGCGTTACGAGGAGCTGACCGCGACCCGCACGCCGGACGCGGGAACGCAGCAGCCGGACGCAGGCACGGAGCCCATGCCGGACGAAGCCGCGGGAGGCCCCTCGCAGGGAGCACCCGGATCCACTTCCGACGTGACGCCGGACTCGGTCGATGACGCCCAGGCAGGAGGCTGCACCACGGGCGGAGGCGGAACGGCGGCGGTCGCGGGAGGCCTGTTGTTCGCGGCCTGGGCGCTCGGAGGCATGCGCCGTCGTCACGCTCGCGTGACCGTGCCCGCCCGGAAGAGGTAGGCGCGGGGCAGGCGAAGCGCGCCTGCCGCAACGCGCCAGGACAGCAGGCCCCCTGTCGGAGGCACACCGGACAAACTGGTCCGACAGTCGGACAGGTTTGGGACGCCTGCGGCTCGGGGGCTCCAGGTCCATCCGGGCGGCGGAAACCTGTCCGACAGTCGGACAGGTTTTGGAGCGGCGGGGCCCGGACCCCGGGTCCTGGTAGCCAGGCCGGGCCCGTGTCGGACGGGGGAGGTACAAGCCCGGTTGCCTGCCCGGATGCACCGCGCGGGCTCCGGGGCGTCATGCTAGAGGGCGGCGCATGAGCACGGACGTGGTGAAGCGAGCTGTCATCCGCGAGGCGCGGCCCGAGGACGACAAGGCGATTGGCGAGCTGTTGGTGGACGCCTACGTCACGCAGTACGCGAAGAAGCTGCCGGAGATCGTCTACTCCGAGGAGCGCAAGGCGTTCCTGCGCGACGTCGCCGCCAGGCGCAAGGTGTGCACCATCATGGTGGCGGAAGTGGACGGAGAGGTCGCGGGCACGGTGGCCCTGTACCCGCCCGGAGCACCCGGCACCGAAGCCTGGCTGCCCCGCACGGCGGACCTGCGCGCCCTGGCCACCTCGGTGCGCTACCACGGCCAGGGTCTGGCCCAGCCGCTGCTGGCGGAGGCGGAAGTCCTCGCGAAGCGCTGGGGCGTGGACGCCATCTCCCTCCACGTGCGCCGGGGCGCCTTGGGCGTCGCGCGCATGTACCAGCGCCGGGGCTACCAACGTACGCCGGAAGGCGACATGGACCGGCTTCCGGACGTGTTCCTGGAAGCGTACCTGCTGCCCCTGAAGTGACGCATGTCAGGCGGGAACGCGTTCATCCGTGGAGAGCGCATCCCGTCTGACGCCGGAGGGTCCGCGAACGCTCGCGTGACCCGGGCACCGGAAGGGATCGCGCGCCGGAGCCGTGGCGTGCGCCCTGCCCCGGAAGGGGCGCCGGTCGGCACCACGCCGACCCCCACCCCGGTGTTCCCACCATGATGATTCCCATTCCCGAGCAGTCGCTCGTGCTGCTCCTCGGCCCATCCGGCTCTGGCAAGTCCACCCTCGCGAACGCGCACTTCCTCCCCGAGGACGTGCTGCCCGGCGCAGGCAACGAAACGAAGCTCCACGACGAGGTGGCGCGAAGGCTCGCGAAGGGCACGCTCACCGTCATCGACGGCGTCCCCCTCAGCGCCGAATCCCGTCGGCACTACGTGACCCTGGCACGCGAGCACCACGTGGCCCTGGTCGCGGTGGCCATGGACACCCCGGAAGCGCTCTGTCTGGAGCGCAACCGCACGCGCTCCGGGTCGGCCAGTCCCAAAGCCCTGCGCAACCAGGTGCAGCAACTCCAGAACGCGCTGAAGGGGCTGACGAAGGAAGGCATCCGGCACGTGCACGTGCTCACGCCGGAGACGGTGGGAGCGGTGGCCTTCGAGCACCGCCCGCTGCCCAGCCACCGCCAGGACGAGCACGGCCCCTTCGACATCATCGGAGACATCCACGGATGCTTCGACGAGCTGAAGGCCCTGCTGACGGAGCTGGGCTACACGGTCGCGCCAAGAGCGGACGGCAGCCCCGGCTTCGACGTGGGCACACCCGCCGGTCGCAAGGTCGTGTTCCTGGGTGACCTCATCGACCGGGGACCGCGCGTGACGGACGTGCTGCGCCTGGTGATGGGGATGGTCGAGGCCGGCACGGCGCTGTGCGCGCCGGGCAACCACGAGTTCAAGCTGCTCAAGAAGCTGCGGGGCAAGGACGTGCGCGTCGGGCGCGGGCTCGCGATGACGCTGGAGCAACTGGAACGTGAGCCGCCCGGCTTCTCCCAGGCGGTCGCCGACTTCATCGAAGCCCGCTCGCCGCACTACGTCCTGGACGACGGCCACCTGGTGGTGGCGCACGCGGGCCTGAAGGAGTCCATGCACGGCCGGGACACCCCGGAGGTGCGCGACTTCGCCCTCTACGGAGAGACCACCGGCGAGGCGGACGCCTACGGCCTGCCGGTGCGAGCCGACTGGGCCCGGGACTACCGGGGGCCGGCGGCGGTCGTGTACGGCCACACCCCCGTGCCCGAAGCGGAATGGGTGAACAACACCCTCTGCGTGGACACGGGCTGTGTGTTCGGAGGGAAGCTGACCGCGCTGCGCTATCCGGAGCGGCAACTCGTCTCCGTGCCCGCGCAGCGCGAGTACTGGAAGTCACGGAGCCACGCGGCTCCGTGACCCTCCAGGAGAACGTCAGGCCGCCGCGGCGGTGACGCCGCCCACGCTCCGGCGCGCCGCCTCCATGCAGTCGTCCAGGAAGCGCAGGTAGCAGTCCAGCCCGCGCGAACCGAACGACGCCAGCCGCCGGCCTTCCTCGGGATGGGTGCTCAAGAGCCCCTCCATCATCCGCTCATTGAGCGCGGTGTGGCCCACGTCCACCTCCGCGTGCTCGCGCAGGAAGGTGAGCGTGTCCAGCGTCCCCTGTCCCAGCACCGCGCGCACGTTCGCCAGGATGCGCGGCACCAGCACCACCGCCAGGTAGCCCACCTCGTACTCGATGGCCGCCTGGCCCAGCGGCAGGTCACCGGTGATGGCCTCGTCGTGCACCTGCCGGTACTCGCGCATGGCGGCCGTGGGCGCCTGGGCGACCAGCGCCTCCGCGTCCAGCTGCTGCGAGTGGCTCGCGTTCCACTGCGCCGTCAGCACGCGCGCGTCCTGGAGGGTCATCAGGTGGTGGCCGGCCTCGTGCTTCGCGTGGGTGATGAGCTGCCGGCCCACCTTCTCCTGGCCCAGCGCGATGCAGCGCTCACCGGCGCGGCGGATCCATCCGTCCACGGGCTCGGTCATGTACGCGCCCCGGGCGGACCACTCGATGAGGAAGCGCGCCATCAGGTCCGGCGTGATGTCCGGCGACAGGAGCGTGCGCACGACGGGGTCCGTCTCCAGGCGGGCGCGGGTTTCCTTCGTGTGCGGCAGGTACTGCGTCTGGATGAGGCTCATGACAGCTCCTTCTGGGGGTGGGAGAGCGGACGGGGCGCCGTCTGCTCGTGGATGTGCTCCAGGAACTCGGGAGCGAGGTCGGCGGGGATGAGCCACAGGTAGGGCTTCGCGTCGGGTGCAGCGTCATGCAGGCCCGAGGCCTCCACGTCACCCGCCTCTTCAGCCAGGAAGGTGAAGCCGTCGCGGCCCCGTTGAGCGAACCAGCGGCGAGCCCCATCCATCAGCGCCGGATAGGCCTGTCGCGCACGCGGTGACAGCGCGAACACCCGCACGGAGTCCAGCAGCCCGAAGGGATTGGTACCGGGAGGCCCCGACTCCAGGACGGCCACGGCCACCGGCTTCGCGCCCTCGCGAGCGACCAGCAGGTGCCGCTCGCGCTCCAGGCCCACCGCCTGCCAGGCCCGCGTCACGTCCCGCAAATCCAACGTCTCCAGGCGCAGGTCCAACGCCTCGGCGTAGCAGGCGGGGCGGGTGAGGGCGATCCGCTCCACCAGCAGCCGCCGCTCCGCCTCCGTCGCGGGCCCCAGCTCCAGCGCCGTCGAAGGCGGGGCAGGGGAGTGGCCACACTCGACGTCAATCATTCGCATCGGCAGCATCAGCGTCCGGCCCGTCGCCGCCATGCGGTCCGCGAAGCCGACGTGCGACCGGTACGTGAAGGGCACGGTCGATTCGATGTACGCCGCGAACCATCGGAACCCGCGGTCCCGCTGCGCGTGCTCCACGCAGTGCACGTACAGCTCACGCAGCATCTGGCCCTTGAGACGCTCGAACCGGGTGGCGTCCTGGCGCCGCGCCAGCTGGTGCACCATCCACAAGGAGCGGTAGGGCTTCATCGCGGAGAGGGTCGCCTCCACGCCGCGCTCGGAAGGCCACACCACCTCGGTGAGGACCGAGCCCATCGCACCCGCCTGTCGGCCCAGCTCGATGAAGCTCCGCCGCCGCGACTCGAAGTCCTCCGCGGACCGGCCGGCCAGGTTGAAGTAGCCGGAGTCGATGAACAGCCGCCACTGCTCCTCCACCCGCGCGCCATCGACACACGTCGTCGGATGACGGGCCCGCGTCACCAGCGCCTGCCATCGCTCCGAGTCCTCGGTGGTCACCGGCGTCACCAGGAGCCCGCACTGGAGCTCCCCATCCGCGCGGTCCGACACATGGCGCACCTCCCCGCGCAGCGACAGGACCTCACCCGCGACCGTGCGCAGCTCGATGGGCTGGAGCACCCGGCCCGGCGAGAGGCGTTCTCCGGCGCCCAGCCGCAGCGCCATCCCGTGCAGGGACACATCCACCGCGTCGCGCTCCCGGCCCAGCCATCCCGGCAACGGCAGACGCACGCGCAGGTCCGGAGGCGCGGGAGCACGCCGATGCGCCCGGCGGCGCACCTGGATCAACTGACGAGGCAGCGGCGTCACCCACGTCCCCGGCTCCGCCGGCTCGCCGGACAGGAGCATCCGGTAGACGCAGCCATGGCCAATCACCTCCACCTCCCACGCCTCCGCGCCCGGATCCACCGTCAGCTCGGACCAGTGGAGGACTCCGCCTTCCAGCTCCAGCGTCTCCAGCCGCAGCGGCGACGCCGCCTCTCCCCGTCGTAGCTGGGCGGGCGAGCCCAGCGCGGCGGCGGTGGCGAGGATGATGCGGATGCGCTCGGAGTCGGTGATGTCCCACCGGATCTCCCATTCCAGGGCCGGTGCCTCGGACAACGGACGCAGCTGTGCGCGAGCGAAAGGCGCTCCCACGGTGGACTCTCCAGATGAATGACGTCGGGGGGGCGCGCGAATCCTCCAGGGCTCCGGTGGATCCGCGCTCGAACGGGATACGGAACCGGACCTTGGGTCTGGTCGTTCAGTCCCGCCGGAAGCCCTCCTCATCCAAAGGTCACGGGTGGGTCACTTCGATGGAGCCGGCCCCGGCGCACCGCCCGTGAGCCGGAAGATCCGGTGGGCAGAAAGGACGTACTTCCGCTCCGCGCCCTGCGTCCGCAGGGTCCACGCCGTGCGCTGCCGAGAGCTGTTCAGCAGCCGCGCCAGCACGGCCCGAGCGGGCTCCCGGGTCACGGCTTCCAAGGTGACCCGAGTCTCCAACCGGAGTCCGGTCGTACTCCCCAGCTCGACCCGCGTCCCGCTCTGCTTCGAGACCTCCGCGCACAGAAGCCGGAGCAGCTCTCCCAAGGGGCGCTCCTGACGGGCCAGGGTGATGGGGGTCTCCAACGGAGAGCCCTGCTCGGGCGTGACGTGCCAGAGCCCTCCCGCCCGCACCAACCGGAAGCGCGGGGCCTCCTTCCCGGCCTGCTGTGCGAGCAGCCGCGTGAGGACCTCCTCCTGGAGCCTGGCATCCGTCCGGGTGGCGTCCGTGACGTCATAGGTCAGGGTGATGGAGCCCTTCGGCGCGGGCCTGCCGGGCGGCTCCTCATAGGTGATGCCCCAGCCCTCGCGGGTCTCCAGCTGCTTCACCGCGGCGGCGAGCGGCTGGGGCACGTCCTGGACGGTGAGCTGGACCTCTTCACTCCAGACAGTCCTCCCGGCAAGGCAGACAGACAGCAGCATGGCGGCGCGAATCCCAGACTTCATCATGGACAGGGGCATGGCCTGACTCCTTTGGATGGAAGGGATTGGCAATCGCCGTGCCGTCTGGATGTCCTGGAAATTCCTCGTGGGGGGCGGAGCCGCGCCGTCGAGGCCCGCGACAGTTTGTCAGGGGCACGCCATGCCGCCGTGCACCCCAGGCAGGAACGAGGCCTGGCGCCTCGAACGACCGGGAGTGCGTCCGCCGGACACTTCCCCCTCACGCCAGGGCACTGAAACCAAGAAACCCCCTGGGTTTCATGTGACAGGAGGATGCCCTCAGGGCGGGAAACGTGCGGACGCCCCGAGTCGGGCTTACCCTGTGAGGCCCATGTCCCTCCGCAAGGACTTCATCGAGCGCGCCATCGAGCAGTTCGTCGCCGCCATCGCCAGCATCCTCAAGGCCCGGAATGAGAAGCGGTACGGGGACGCACGCGCCCTCATCCGCGACACCTCCCTCACCGTGCTGGGCATGGAGTACGGCGCGCTCGTCCTCGCGGACGCCGAGTCCACCTCGCGCCTGCTCGGCACCGCCGCGCGCGTGCGGATGCTCGCGAAGCTGGTGCGCGAGGACGGCGAGCTGATGCGCGAGCAGGGCGACCCCCTCACCGCCGACTCGCGCTTCCTGCTGTCGCTGGAGCTGTACCTGGAGGCCATCTCGCTCGGCCTCAACCCGGACACCGAGGACGCCACCGCCATCGCGGAGCTGCGCACCCTCACGGACACCACCACCCTGTCGGAGCGGCACCAGCGGATGCTCTCCCAGGCCTGACGAAGCGCGGCGCGCACGTTCGCGCACCCGTGTGGAGGCAAGCCCCTCCGCGTGCATCGGTCGGGTTTGCGACACAGCAACATGGGGAGATCCATCGCTTCCGATCAGGCGAGGACACGGTGACGCTCCCCGCCTTGCCCTGGCTTCCGGGTTTGCGTCTATCCTTGCCGCCCATTCGTCACGCAACACCGGGGGGGTGCGCGTGTCCTTTGTTCGGTTACCCGAGAGCGTGGTCTCTTGTCGCAACCTCGTGGGCGGAGAGTGGGTCTCTCCGGCCGGGGCGTCCGCGCAGGATGTTCGCAGTCCCTACACTGGCGCGCTCATCGGCCGGGTGCCGCTGACGCCCGCCTCGGGTGTCGCCCAGGCCGTGGAGGCCGCGAAGGCCGCCGCGCAAGGCTGGCGCGCCACTCCGCTGCGCGAGCGCACCCAATTCCTGCAACGCTTTCGCACGCTCCTGGAGACGCACCTGGAAAGGCTTGCGCACCTGGCCGCGAGCGAATCCGGCAAGACGGTGGCGGAGGGCCGCGCGGGCCTGCTCAAGGGAATGGAGGTCTGTGATTTCGCCCTGTCGCTGCAGAACCTGGACAGCGGCGCGCACCTGGAGGTGAGCCGGGGCGTCACCTGCGAATACCGGCGTGAGCCCCTGGGCGTCGTCGCCGGCATCACGCCGTTCAACTTCCCGGCGATGGTGCCCCTGTGGCTGTTCCCCATCGCCGTCACGGTGGGCAACGCCTTCATCCTCAAGCCGTCGGAGAAGGTCCCGCTCACCGCGACCGCCATGGGCGAGCTGATGGTGGAGGCGGGCTATCCGCCCGGCGTCTTCTCCGTGGTGCATGGAGCAAAGCCCGCGGTGGACGCGCTGCTGGAGCACCCGGACGTGAAGGCCCTGGCCTTCGTGGGCTCGTCCCCGGTCGCGAGGCACGTCTACGTGGAGGGCAGCCGCCACGGCAAGCGCGTGCTGGCGCTGGGCGGCGCGAAGAACCACCTCATCGTCGTGCCGGACGCGGACCCGGAGCTCACGCCGCAGGCGGTGGTGGACTCGTTCACCGGCTGCGCGGGCCAGCGCTGCATGGCGGCCAGCGTGATGCTCGCGGTGGGAGACGTGCAGCCGCTGGTGGACGACATCCTCCGGCGAGCCTCGCGCCTGGAGGTCGGCCCGGGCATGGGAGCGCTCATCGACCGGGGCTCGGTGGACCGGCTGGAGACGGCCATCGCCCAGGCCCAGTCGGACGGGGCGCGAGTGCTCCTGGACGGGCGAGGCAAGCGGCCCGCGGGCGAGGCCTACGCGAACGGTCACTGGCTGGGGCCCACGGTGTTGGACAACGTGCGCCCGGACATGGAGGCCGCGCGGCGCGAGCTGTTCGGACCGGTGCTGTCCATCGTGCGCGTGCCCACGCTGTCGGCGGCGCTCGCGGTGGAGAACGCGTCGCCCTACGGCAACGCGGCGTCCATCTTCACCACGAACGGCGCGGTAGCGCAGACGGTGGTGGAGGGCGCCAGGGCCGGCATGGTGGGCGTGAACGTGGGCGTGCCGGTGCCGCGCGAGCCCTTCTCCTTCGGCGGCACGGGAGAATCGAAGTTCGGCCACGGGGACATCACGGGACCGTCGGGCCTCGACTTCTGGAGCCAGCTCAAGAAGGTGACGCGCAAGTGGTCCGCGCGCACCGACGGCTCCTGGATGAGTTGACGTCGCTGCTTCGCCCATTCCCAGACATCTGTCTTTTCCCACGCGCCCCGCGAGGAGGGTGCACCCATGGCTGACAAGAAGCCGGTCAATCACATCCGTCTCACGTCCCATCCCGATGGCCAGGCCCCCGGAGTCCCCCTGCGCTGGGGCGAGTCGGAGCCGCTGCGCCGGGGCCCGGTGGTGGCCACGCTCTCCGACCCCGCGAACCGGAACGTCATCGGCACGCACTCGGGCGCGTACTCCATCTATCGAGCGTTGGCGGTGTCCGCGGGCAAGCTGCCGCAGGACCACAAAGCGGACCTGACCAACACCTCGCCGGCAGCCCAGGTGGGCCCGCATCCGGCGTGGAGCGACCCCAAGCGCATCGTGTCGCTGGATCCCTGGGGCGCGGTGGCCTCGCAGGTGTTCCGGGCCTACGCCGAGCAGGGCGTGGACTACCGGCCCACCATCGCCGTCACCCGGGCCCACATCAACATGCCGGAGGTGCGCGAGGCCATGGCCGCCGGGCGCCTGAAGGTGGACGGCGACCTGGTCGCGGCGAATGGCGATGTGAAGGTCGTGAAGGCCGCGGTGGAGCCCGTCTGGTACCTGCCCGGCATCGCCGAGCGCTTCGGGCTCACGGAGGGAGCGCTGCGCCGGGGCCTCTTCGAGCACACCGGAGGCATGTACCCGGAGCTCATCACCCGCCCGGACCTGCACGTCTTCCTGCCGCCCATCGGTGGGCTGTCGCTGTACGTGTTTGGAAACATCAACTCGCTCGCGGACCGGGACGTGCCGCTCGCGGCGCGGGTGCATGACGAGTGCAACGGCTCGGACGTCTTCGGCAGCGACATCTGCACCTGCCGGCCCTACCTGGTGCACGGCATCGAGGAGTGCGTGCGGATGGCGCAGCAGGGCGGGGTGGGGCTCATCGTCTACCACCGCAAGGAGGGCCGCGCGCTGGGCGAGGTGACCAAGTTCCTCGTCTACAATGCACGCAAGCGCCAGGAGGGCGGAGACTCCGCGGCCACGTACTTCCACCGCACGGAGTGCGTGGCGGGCGTGCAGGACATGCGCTTCCAGGAGCTGATGCCGGACGTGCTGCACTGGCTGGGCATCACGCGCATCCACCGCTTCATCTCCATGAGCGACATGAAGCACGACGCCATCGTGCGCTCGGGCATCGAGATCCTCGAGCGTGTGCCCATCCCGGACGGGCTCATCCCCGCCGACGCGAAGGTGGAGATGGAGGCGAAGAAGGCCGCGGGCTACTTCACGCGCGGGCCGGTGGCGGACGCGGGGGAGCTGGCGCAGGTGAAGGGACGGGACCTCGATGCTTGACGCGATCCGGGTGCAGGAGGTGTCCCCCACGGTGGCGTGGCTGCGCAGCCCGGCGGCCATCCGCGAGCGCTGTCACCAGGTGTTGGACCTGGGGCTCGCCGGCCGGCTGGAGTACTTCCGGGTGGAGCCGTCCCGGCTGCCCACGGTGGTGGACCGGGTGCTGGCGGTGACGCACGAGGCGTACCCCCGGCTGGACATCCCGGTGCACAGCCGCTGGAGGCACTTCGACGCGGGAGGCGTGCCCAGGCTCGCGCAACTGGAGGCGAAGCTGGCCCCGCTGCCGCCGGAGGAGCGGGCCAGGGCGAAGGTGGACCTGGGCGTGGTGAGCGTGCTGCTGGACGCGGGCAGCGGACCCGCATGGCGCTACCAGGAGCCCGGAGGCGCGTCCTACGTGCGCTCGGAGGGCCTGGCGGTGGCGTCGCTGCGCATGTTCATGGCGGGAGGCTTCTCGTCGGATCCAGACCGGCCGCTGCGCGCGGACGCGGAGGCGCTGGGCCGCATGACGCGCGAGCAATTGGAGCGCGGCTTCCAGGTGACGGAATCCAATCCGCTCCTGGGAGTGGAGGGGCGGCTGCACCTCATGCAGGCGCTGTCGCGCGTGCTGCCCAGGCCAGGGACGCTGTTCGACATGCTGGCCGCGCACCGCCGCAGCGTGCGGGCGGCGGAGGTCCTGGGCACGGTGCTGGAGGTACTGGGCCCCATCTGGCCGGGTCGCACGACGGTGGACGGCGTGAACCTGGGAGACGTGTGGCCGCATCCGGCGCTCGGGCCGCCAGGGAGCGCGGACGCGCTGGTGCCCTTCCACAAGTTGTCCCAGTGGCTGGCGTACTCGCTGGTGGAGCCACTGGCGGAAGCCGGCGTGACGGTGACGGAGCTGGACGCGCTCACCGGCCTGCCGGAGTACCGCAACGGCGGCCTCTTCGTGGACCTGGGAGTGCTGGTGCCGCAAGACCCGCGCATGGCGACGGAGGTCTACGGCCCGGGTGATCCGCCCATCGTGGAGTGGCGGGCGCTGACGGTGGCGCTCCTGGACCGGGTGGCCGCGCTGGTGCGAGGGCGTCTGGAGTTGAGCGCGGAGGAGCTGCCGCTGGCGAAGGTGCTCCAGGGCGGCACGTGGACGGCGGGGCGCCGGGTGGCGGCGGAGCTGCGCCCCGGAGGCGTACCGCCCATCCGCATCCGCAGTGACGGCACGGTGTTCTGAAACACAAATCCAGGAGGAGGACGCATGGACTTCCCGAACTGCACGGTGGTGGATCACCCGCTGGTGAAGCACAAGCTGACGGTGATGCGCAGGACGGACACGAGCACGGCGTCCTTCCGGGCGCTGCTGGAGGAGATCTCCCTCCTGCTCGGGTACGAGGCGCTGCGAGACCTGAAGCTGCGCGAGGAGGAGATTGAAACGCCCATGGCGCGCACCACGGGCTGGGCGCTGGACGGAAAGAAGCTGGTGCTGGTGCCCATCCTGAGAGCGGGGCAGGGCATCCTGGACGGCCTGCTGCAACTCGTCCCCTCCGCGCGAGTGGGCCACATCGGCCTGTACCGCGACCCGGAGTCGCTGGGAGCCGTGGAGTACTACTACCGCGTGCCCGCCAACCTGGAGGACCGCGACGTCATCGTCTGCGACCCCATGCTCGCGACGGGCAACTCCGCGGTGGCGGCGCTCCAGCGAGTGAAGCGAAGCCGCCCGGGCTCCTTGCGCTTCGTGTGTCTGCTCGCGTGTCCGGAGGGCCTGACGAACCTGCGCGAGCACCACCCCGACGTGCGGGTCTTCACCGCCGCCATCGACGAGAAGCTGGACTCACACGGCTACATCCTGCCCGGCCTGGGCGACGCGGGCGACCGCCTCTTCGGCACGAAGTAGTCCGCCGGGTGCGGTCCGATGGTGTCTGTGTTGAACCGCACCCGCCGTGAATCGCTTCGTTTCATTCCCTGGGTCACGCGGGCTCCAGGGCTTGTGTGAGGCGAGGCGTGTCAGGGTTTCTGGGTATGAACGTTAGGTTCGCGACGCCTGGCTTTGGGGCCAGCCGTCGCGGCACCCGAATCCCCGACAGGAATTGATTGATGAACCCATGGAATCGACGCGGCACGCTCGTGCTGCTCGCGAACGCTTGCGCCTTGCTGCAGGGGTGCTCGAACGACCCGGTGACGGAGACCTCGGCCGTCTCGGTGGTGGAGGACCTGCGCTCCCGCACGATGGTCATCCCGGCGAAGGCCGGTGAGCCGGCCTCCTCCCGGCCCCTGCTCCCGCCCGGCGGCGTGGAGCGGGTGGAGCGGGTGGCGGAAGGGCTTCGAGGCATTCTGGCCCGCCCCGCCTCGGAGAGGACGACCGCGCGTCCTGCCCGCGTGACGCTGCCGGACGCGGCGCACCGGGCCTTCCGGCTGGAGGACGAAGGCTCCGGCCTGTCCCTGGAGGTGGAACTCCAGGGCGCGAGCCCCGCGCGAGCACAGGTGGTGGACGGCTACGTCGTCTATCCGGAGGCGCACGAGGACGGCGCGGACGTGCTCCACCGCTTCATGGCGGAGGGCACGGAAGACTACCTGCGCTTCGAGCGGCCACCGGCCTCACCGGAAATCCATTACACGCTGACGCCCGGCAGGGGCGTGGCGGGCCTGCGGCTCGTGGACAACGTGCTGGAGGCCCTGGATGGCTCGGGCGCGCCGCGCCTGCGCATGGCGCCGCCCTACGTGGTGGACGCGGAGGGACAGGTGCGCCCGGCGACTGTCTCCGTGGCGGGCTGCGCGGTGGACACGCGCGCGGAGGCTCCCTGGGAGCGGCCCGTGACGGCACCCGGCGCTTCCCGCTGCGACGTGCGCGTGGCCTGGGAAGGGGCCGCCGTGAAGTACCCCGCCGTGCTGGATCCCGCCTGGGTGACCACGGGCTCCATGGCGGTGGCCCGCATCGCACCGATGGCGGTGCGACTGGCGACGGGGAAGGTCCTGGTGGTGGGCGGTCTGAGCTCCGGCAGCTATACGAAGAGCTCCGAGCTGTTCGACCCGGCCACCGGGACCTGGGCCACCACGGCTTCCCCACTGGAGCCCCACATCGACGGCACCCTCTCCGTCCTGGGATCGGGAAAGGCCATGCTCGTGGGCGGCTACGACGCCTGGAACACCCCGCTCACGACCCCGGAACTCTACAACCCCGCGACGGGAACCTGGAGCAGTGTGGCCTCCATGTCCCCCGGGCGTCAGCGCCATGCGGCCACCGTACTCCCGAATGGCAATGTGCTCGTGACGGGAGGCTCCAACAACGCGTCCGGGACGCTGTCCTCGGTGCTGCTCTACAACCCGGCCTGGGACACCTGGCAGACCCTGCAGCCCATGGGGACCCCCCGCCGCTACCATTCGGCCCACGTCCTGTCCGACGGCAAGGTCCTGGTCGTCGGGGGCTATCCCAACAAGAGCAGTGAGCTGTACGACCCGGCGACGGGGGCATGGACCGCGGCCGGGGACCTGGGCGACTTCCACCTCTACGGTGACGACCTCCTGCTCGCGGACGGCCGCGTCCTGGTGGTCGGAGGCGGCACCAGCACGGTGGAGTTGTACGACCCCGTGACGAAGACCTGGAGCCTCACGGGCCCCCTCTCCCTCTCCCGAAGCGACCTCACCGCTACCCGGTTGCCGGATGGCCGGGTCCTCGCCGTGGGCGCGCTTCAGGGAGATGCGCGGGCGGCCAGCGCGGAACTCTATGATCCGGCCACCGGAACCTGGTCTCCAGGCGCCATGCTCAACACCCGTCGGGACAACCATGTGGCCGTCGCGCTCCTGGATGGACGGGTGCTCATCGCGGCCGGCCGGGGCATGGTTCCCCCCAGCACGACCCTGTCGACCCTGAACAGCGCGGAGCTCTACCAGCCGGGCCTCCAGGACCTGGAGGCGCCCGTCACCGCGCTCACCGCTCCGGCGGCCGGCGCCACGCTGCGGGGCTCCGTCACGCTCACCGCCACCGCGTCGGACAACCTGGGGGTGACGCTGGTGGAGTTCTACCTGGATGACGTCCTGCTGGGCAGCGCGGCGAAGGCACCCTACGCGCTGACCTGGAACACGGGGACCACGCCCAATGGCACCCACGTCCTGACCTGCAAGGCGCACGACTCCTCGCGCAACACCACGACCAGCACCCCGGTCTCCATCACGTTGGACAACGACTTCGTCGCGCCCCTCACGGCCGTCACCACTCCGGTCGGAGGGGCTTCCGTGCAGGGCATCGTGGCCGTGACGCTGGACGCGTCGGACGACCGCGCCGTCACCCGCGTGGAGCTCTTCGTGGATGGCGTGCTGGTGGGGACCACGGCGGCCGCGCCCTACGTGGTGAACTGGGACTCTGGAGCCGTGGCCAATGGCAACCATGTGTTGACGAGCAAGGCCTACGACCCGGCGGGCAACGTGGGGACCAGCTCCCCGGTCACCGTCTCCGTGAGCAACACAGGCGTGGCGCTGTATGACGCCACGTACAAGACGCCCCGGTGCGTGAGCGCGGAGTCCGCCTGTGACTCCAACAGCCTGCTCAACGGCCGGGGAATCACGGGTCCCGAGGCGCATGCTCCCAACACGCTCCAGAACTCCTGCTCGGACGGCAGCTTCGGTACCTACCGGTCCGATGTGTCGCTGGAGCGCATCCGCGTGGTGTCCCTGGACGGCAATCCGCTCCAGGTGGGGCAGTCGGCGCGCATCGAGGCCTCGCTCTGGGCCCACTCCAGCTTCGGGGTGGACCGGGTGGACCTGTACTTCACCGGGACCGCCAGCAGCCCCTCGTGGACGTACCTCACCACGTTGACGCCCACCGCGGGGGGCCTGACCACCGTGTCCGCGACCTACGTGCTGCCGCCCGGGGGCATCCAGGCCGTGCGGGCCCACTCGCGCTCGCTGGGTAACTCCAACAATCCGTCCCCCTGCGACCCGTTCGATTACTACTCGGACTATGACGACCTGACCTTCGCGGTGACGCCGTCCACGGACGTCACCGCGCCGACCGTGGCCTTCACCGCTCCCGCCGCGAACGCCACGGTGTCCGGCGGCGTCACGCTCACCGCCACCGCGACGGACGACAGCGGCGTGGCGCGGGTGGAGTTCTACGACGGGACGACGCTCATCGCGACGGACGCGGTGGCTCCGTTCACGGTGACGTGGAACACGTTGGCGAGCGCCAATGGCACCCACACCCTGTCTGCCCGGGCCTTCGACACGGCGGGAAACATGGGCTCGGGGCAGGTGACGGTGACCGTCAACAACGGGGCCGCTGGAGCCGTGTATGACAGCGTGCTGGGCGCCCCCCGGTGCTTCGGCGCGACCGTGGCCTGTGACTCGGGCACGTTGCTCAACGGCCGGGGCCCCCTGGGGCCCGAGCCCGGAGCACCCAACACCGTGGACACCTGCACGGATGGCACGAGCGGCACCTACCACGGCGATGAGTCCTTGGACCGGCTCAAGGTCACCTCGGTGGACGGCACCAGCCTCGGTCCGTCGAAGACGGTCGACATCGTCGCCACCGTCTGGGGCTACAGCGGGTACAGCTCGGATGCCCTGGACCTGTACTTCGCGCCGGAGGCCAACAGCCCCGTGTGGACCTTCATCGGCACCCTGCCGGCCACCGCCGCCGGCTCGCATTCGCTGACGAAGCGATACACCCTGCCAGCCAACGCGGGTCCCCGGAGCGTCATCCGCGGCGTCTTCCGGTTTGGCGCTGGCGGCGGCGCCTGCCCCGGCGGGAGCTACAACGACGTGGATGACCTGGTGTTCAACGCCCAGTAGTCCTCGTTCCCAGGGGCCTCACCTCCAGGTGGGGCCCCTGTTGTTTTGCGGCTTTTGCTGGATTGACGGGAAGGCGTGAATCCTTCATGTCTCACCGCATGAAGACCTCCCGTTTCGTGTCCGCGTTGATGGCATTGGGGCTCCTCGCCTGTGGTGGAGAGCTGGATGAGTCGGCGGTCCCCGGCGTCCAGACCCAGGAGATCATCGGAGGGGGCATCGCCGCCCGGTACGAGCTGCCCCACCAGGTGCGCCTCCACGTGACGGGCGCGTTCACCTGCGGGGGCACGCTCATCCGGGCCGGCTGGGTGGTGACGGCCGCCCACTGCGTCCAGGGCGTCACGCCCGCGTCCATGCGCGTCTACGCGGGAGACCTGCGGCTGGGCGCGGTGGAGGCGGACGAGCAGTACCGAGCGGTATCGCGCAAGGTGATGCACCCGTCCTACGACGGGTCGTCCCACGACGTCGCGCTCCTCCAACTCGCCCAGCCCTTCAACCTGTCACAGGCGGTGCAGACGCTGACGCTGCCGGACGCGCCCGCGCCCATGGGAGTGCCGTACGTCGCGAGCGGCTGGGGCCGCACCCAGAACGCGCCGACCTCCGATGCGCTCAAGCGCGTGAACCTGAGCATCACCTCCACGGCCACCTGCCGCGACCTGGTGGGAAGCGACTACGTCAACGGCGCGGTGCTGTGCACGGCGCCGAGCGTCACCACGAACGTCTGCACGAAGGACGACGGCGGACCCCTGGCCTTCAACGGGAAGCTGTATGGGATTGTGAGCGCTTTCGGCTCCAGCCAGTGCAACACGTTCTCCGTGTTCACCAACGTGGCCACCTACACGCCGTGGATCCGCTCCGTCATCAACGGGACGTGATGCACTGAGCCAACGCTGTTTCACGCCTTGGCTCTTGAGAACCTGGAAAGACGGATTTAAACGTTGAACTGTCTAAACGTTTTTGTCCATTTCCCGGGAGTCCAGGCATGCGCGCGTCGTGGCGGTCCACCCTGATGGCGGTGATGTTGGGCGCGGTCTTCGCGGAAGGAGTGGAGGCGGCGGAGCCCGGCGCGCAGCGCTGGACGGAGAACCTCTCCGCCGGAACGGGCACGTCGGAGCTCGTGGGCACGCGAGACGGGCTGCTCTACGAACCCAACGCCGTGATGCGCCGCCCCGAAGGCCTGAGCCGGCTCACGGGCCTCTTCGAGTTCCCGGCGCGCACGCTCGAGCAGCCCGTGGACACCTTCCGTCCCCGGGTCCAGGCGACGGTGGGCCTGGGGCAGGGCGTCGAAGTGGACGTGCGCGTGAGAACCCCCGGAGGAGCCTGGAGCGAGTGGCGCACCGCCACCGAAGGCGAAGCCGTGCGTCTGCCCCGTTCCGGCACGGAGGTGCAGGTGCGCCTCGCGCTCATCGCGGACGAGCGAGGCCGAGGTCCGGTGGTCCAGGAGGTGGGCCTGGAGGGCTGGCGCGAAGGCGGCACGGAGGAGGCGCTCCAGACGCTCGCGCCGCTGACCTACCGCGTCTACGCCACCCGTGAGGGCCTGGTGGGCGGCACCACGGCGAACGGCCACGTCATCAAGACGAACGACCGCTTCGCGGCGCTGCCGTCGCGGCGAGGGCTCGCGTCCAAGGGAGGCTCCGAGTACCAGGTCCGCGTCTGTTATTCGAAGAAGGCGAAGTGCGTGACGACGTCCGTCTGGGACACGGGCCCGTGGAACACGAAGGACGACTACTGGAACCCGTCCAGCGTGCGCGAGATGTGGAAGACGCTGCCCCAGGGCAAGCCGGAGGCGCAGGCGGCGTACCAGGATAACTTCAACGGCGGGTTGGACCAGTTCGGGCGCCGGCCGGGGAGCCCCGCGGGCATCGACCTCGCGGACGGGACGTTCTGGCTGGACCTGGGCATGACAGACAACGACTGGGTGGACGTGACGTACCTGTGGACGTCCGACGGCGGTTCGTCGACGGGGCTGGTCATCGACAGCAACAACGCGAACAACGACCAGTCCAAGGGCTACATCCAGCTCACGGGCACCAGCTGGGCGTCCTCCACGAACGTGGCGGGCTACTACGGCTCCAGCTACCTGGTGTCCCCGGGCGCGGCGGTGTCGGAGCCGGCGACGTTCTGGTTCTACCTGCCCGCGGCGGGAACGAAGACGGTGGACGCGTGGTGGACGGCGGCGAGCGACCGCTCCACGGCCGCGCCCTTCATCGTCACGAACGCCTCCGGCACGCAGCTGGCGAACGTGAAGGTGAACCAGACGGTCAACGGCGCAAGGTGGAACACGCTCGGCACGTGGAGCTTCCCGGCGGGGTGGAACAAGGTCCAGCTGAGCCGCTGGGTGACGGCGGGGACCTACGTGGTCGCGGACGCCATCCAGGTCCGTTAGGCCTCATGGACGCACGGGTTGTCCGGGCGGTAGAACGGTGCCCCTTCTCCGAGGAAGTCATCCATGGCGTCGTTGCGCACCGTGCTCCCGCCTCCCGTGGAGGAGCCCCAGCTCTACACCGACCTTGCCGGCTGGTGGCCGTTGTTCTCGCCACCGGAGGAGTACGGGGAGGAGGCGGAAGACCTGCTCCCCATGCTGCACCCGGAGGAGGGCCCGGCGCGCACGATGCTGGAGTTGGGCTCGGGCGGAGGAAGCCTGGCCTTCCACCTGAAGAAGCACTTCACGTTGACGCTGACGGACCGCTCGCCGGAGATGGTGGCGGTGAGCCGCAAGGTGAACCCGGAGTGCGAGCACCGCGTGGGGGACATGCGCACGCTGCGGCTGGGGCGCACGTTCGACCGGGTGATGGTGCACGACGCCATCATGTACGCGGTGGAGCGCGAGGACGCGCGAGCCACGGTCCACACGGCGGCGGCGCACTGCCGTCCGGGAGGCCGGGTGGTGCTGTTGCCGGACTGCGTGCGTGAGACCTTCGAGCCCCTCACCGAGTCCGGAGGCCACGACGGGCCGGACGGGCGGGGAATGCGCTACCTCATGTGGACGTGGGATCCGGATCCGGACGACGAGACGTTCGAGACCGCGTTCGCCTATCTGCTGAGAGAAGCGGACGGGACGGTGAGCATGTCGCAGGAGCGCCACCGCTTCGGACTGTTCCGGCGTGACGACTGGCTCGAATGGATGCGAGAGGCCGGCTGTCCCGCGACGACGAGGCGGGACCCCTGGAACCGGGAAGTGCTCATCGGAGTGCGGGAGCAGGACTGATGCGAGGGTGGGGGGCCCTGCTGGTGTTCATCCCGTTGTGGGGGATGGCCGCGCCCGCGCGAGTGGAGCTCGTCTTTGGCGGAGACGTGATTCCGCACGGCGAGGTGAAGTCGGTGGCGAAGGCCCACGCGCGCAGTGGAAACCACGAAGGCTGGGACCACGTCTTCGGCCCGCTGTCGGACGTGCTGCGCACGGCGGACGTAGGCGTGGTGAACCTGGAGACGCCGGTCACGGCCAACACCAAGGCCTTCACGAAGGAGCTGGTCTTCAACGCGCCCCCAGCCATGGTGCAGGCGTTGGTGACCGCCGGAGTGAAGGTGGTGTCCACGGGCAACAACCACGCAAGGGATCAGCACGTGGAAGGCCTGAGGGAGACGCTGCGACACCTGGACGCGGCGGGGCTGCGCCACACGGGCACGGGGCTCACGAAGGACGCGGCCTGGGAGCCGGTGTTCATGGAGGTCCGAGGCATCAAGCTGGGCTTCCTCTCCTTCACGAGGAGCCTGAACGGCTTCAGCAACCCGAAGGAAGCGGACGCGCCGCACGTAGCGCTGCTGCCCTATCCGGAGCACGCCTCGAGAAGGGGGCTGAAACCGGAGGAGGCCCTGGAGCGGGTGCGAGCAGCGGCAGCGAAGTGTGACGCGCTCTTCGTGATGGGGCACTGGGGGCGCGAGTACGCGGACACGCCGCACCCATTGGACAGGGCCTTGGGGCAGTCCTTCCTGGAAGCAGGAGCCTTCGCGGTCATCGGCCACCATCCGCACGTGTTGCAGCCATTGGAGGCCTACACGACGAAGTCCGGGCGCCGGGGGTTCATCGCCTACTCATTGGGCAACCTGGTGGCGAACCAGGCGCGCTTCTACCGGCACGTGAAGGGGCAGCTGGGCAAGGACGGAGACAAGAGGGACACCCTGCTCCTGAGAGTCGGAGTGACCCGAGCGGAGTCCGGAGCCCCGGTGTCCCTGGCGGATGTTTCCGTGTTGCCGGTCTGGATTGAGAACAACGCCCAGGGCCGCAAGGCGAAGTCGAAGCGGAACATCCAACCCGTGCTCATCGACCGCGAGATTGAAGAAGTCTCGCGAAGGTTGGCCGCCCTCACCCAGCGCACCGCGACGCCCGACAAGGCGACCCGAGCCGAGAAGGCCGCCCTGGAGCAGCGCCTGACCAGCGCCCGTTACCGCCGCGAACGCATCCTGAGGATGCTGCCCGCGGAGTTCCGGGTGGCCACCCCGGAGCTGAGGCGAAGAGATCTGACGGCTCAGACCGCGCACTGAACACACTCTGGGACACCGCGTCTTGCACGCGACGTCCGGGCTGAAGCATGTGAACGCTCCCCTCATCCCGGAGCGTTCGTGTCCCGTCCCCTCCCATGGTTCCGCTGGAGTCCCCTGGCGCTGACGCTGGCGGCCTCTCTCTCCTGTGCCCCCACCGAGGACCTGGAGCCCCCGCCACGCCCCACCACCCAGAAGCAGGGCGTGGACGTGCCGGGCTTCGCCGAGCTGCACCACCACATGTTCGCGGAGGAGGCCTTCGGAGGCGGCTGGTTCCACGGCGGCGTCAACGGCGCACTCGACACCTGTGACGGAGGCTGGCCCGAGAGCGACCACGCCCGCGTCCGCATGGACCTGAGCGGCCTGCTCAACCTGTGTCCCAACTCTGGGGGCGTGGACCTGAGCGGAGTCCCCATCCTGTCCCAGCTCTTCGGAGTCGCGGGAGCGGTGGGCTCGGAGTTCCTCGGGAAGATTGAAGGAACAGAAGGGGACACCGGCCTGCACATGGGCCGCCGCCAGCCCGGCACGGAGTGGCCCCGCTGGGACACCATCGCCCACCAGCAGTCCTGGGGAGGGTGGCTCAAGCAAGCGCACCAGGGAGGCATGTCCCTGGTGGTGGTGTCCGCAGTGAGCAACGGCTTCCTCTGCGAAGCGCTGCCCCCGCAGAACCGCAAGCGCGCCTGCGACGAGATGATGGACGTGGAGGTCCAGCTCCAGATGGCCCACGCCTTCGACGCGGCCAATGACTGGGTGGAGATCGCCCTGTCGCCCGCGGACGCAAGGCGGATCATCTCGCAGGGCAGGCTCGCCATGGTCCTCTCCATCGAGACCAGCAAGCTCTTCGGCGCCAAGGACTGGCGCGCGGAGCTGAACCGCTTCCATGCGCTGGGCGTGCGCACGCTTCAGCCCGTGCACCAGCTGGACAACCGCTTCGGCGGAGCGGCCCCGCACAACGCCATCTTCCAGGCCGCGCAGTTCCTGGAGAACTGCCACATCGACACCGACTGCGGAATCACCGCCGCCGGCTTCACGCTGGGCTTCGACGTGGATGCCCAGTGCCGCAACGTGAAGGGCCTCACCACGGACGGCCAGCAGCTCCTCCAGGCGATGATGGACAAGGGCATGCTCATCGACCTGGCGCACCTGTCGGAGAAGAGCGTGCGTGACGCGTACGCCGTCTCCCAGGCGAACCGCTACTACCCGCTCTTCATCAGCCACGGCCACTTCCGCGAGGTGATGAACGGCAAGCTCGCCCAGCACGAGAAGACCACGCCCGCCTGGGTGGTGCAGATGCTCCGCCGCACGGGAGGCATGTTCGGCCTGCGCACCGCGCACGACGAGACGCGCACGTACACGCCCGCGAACATCGCCAACGACTGCCAGGGCTCCAGCCGCTCCTTCGCGCAGGCCTACGAGTACGGCCGCCAGGGCCTCAAGGTCCCCATGGCCTTCGGCGCGGACTTCAACGGCTTCATCCAGCAGACGCGGCCCCGCTTCGGCCCCAACGGAGCATGCTCCGCGGGCTTCCAGGCGGAAGCCGACGCCCAGGCCCACCAGCAGGAGCTGGAGGCACCGGGCCGGCTGGGCACGCCGTTCGACGAGCAGGGCCTGGCCCACGTGGGCCTCCTGCCGGACCTGCTCCAGGACATGCGCAACCTGGGCGCGGACACCACGCCGCTGGACCGCTCGTCGGAGCTGTTCATCCGCATGTGGGAGCGCACCGCGAGCACCGCGCGCAACGGCAGCATGGCGGACCCCGCGCTGGACATCGACACGGGAGGCATCGCGCCGTGGGTGCCGCCGGATGAGCGCGAGCAGGCGTACCCCACCGTCTGCGGCAAGGCCTACGCACCGGACTCCAAGACGCTGGGCCAGGGCTGCCGCTTCGACGACGAGTGCCAGAGCGAGCAGTGCACCTCCGTGCTCTGCGCCACCTTCGACGGCCGCTGCGTCTGCAATGACGACGGCGACTGCGGCACGTCCCGCTACTGCCAGAACGACATCCCGGGCAACCCCGGCGACAACGACTGCGTGGACCGCAAGACGGACGGCACGTCGTGCAGCCGCGACGGCCAGTGCCTCTCCGGAGCCTGCGGAGGCTGCTTCAACGCGGTGGGCTGGTGCTACACGCCGCGCTCCAAGGCCTACGGGCAGACGTGCAAGTCCGACCGCGAGTGCACCACCGACCGCTGCAGCGCGGACTGCTACGTGAACCCCACGGGAAGCTGCCTCTGCGACAGCGACTCGCACTGCGGAGCGAACCAGTTCTGCGGCTGGGGGCTCAACTCCGGCAAGTGCGTGAACAAGCGAGGCCGGGGCGCGGCCTGCTCCAGCGATCGCGAGTGCGCCTCCGGCACCTGCCGCTGGTCGTTCACCTGCAAGTAGCGCCCGCTCAGCGAGGCGCCTCGGATTCCTTCCGGGGCGCCGCGTGCAGGTCGCGCAACGCGACGACGCGGTCCAGCAGAGGTCCGCCCAGCTTCTTCCGGGCGATGCGCTGCGACGGATAGATGCCCCGGTGGCCGGTGAGCAGGTACGCCACCGTGGCGACGATGGCCACGTGGGGCAGCACGGAGGCGCCCACCAGCTCCACCGCCATCAGGGACAGCGCGAGCGGGGTATTGGCCGCCGCCGCGAACAGCGCCGCCATCCCCACCGCCGCGCCCAGGTCCACCGGCAGCCCCAACAGCCGAGCGAGGACATTGCCCAGCGCCGCGCCAATGAAGAACAGCGGAGTCACCTCACCCCCCAGGAACCCCGCGCCCAGCGTCACCACCGTGAACGCGAGCTTCCATGCGAACGCGCCCCAGGGCAGCGACACATCCTCGAACGCGCGAAGGATGCCGGGCACGCCCAGTCCCAGGTAGTCGCTGGTGCCCGCGAGCTTCCAAAGCCCCACCACCCCCAGGCCGCCCAGGGCCATGCGCACGGGAAGCCAGGGCACACGGCGCTCCAGGACCCGCTTCAATCCATGTGTGCCCTCGATGAAGGCCACCGCCACGCCCGCGATACCCACCGCGAACACCAGCCACTTGCCCAGCACGGGTAACGTCAGCGCCAGCGCCTGGGGCACCGGATACGCGGTGTGATGGATGCCCAGCCCACGAGTCACGAGGTCGCCCACGACAGCGGCCGTCAGCGCGGGCAGGAGCGCCTCGTAGCCCAGCCGGCCCACGCACACGACCTCCAGCCCGAACACCGTGCCCGCCAGCGGCGTGCCGAACACCGAACCGAAGCCGCCCGCGATGCCCGCCGCCAGCAGCTCGCGCCGGGTCTCCGGAGGCACGCGGAAGCGCCAGGCAATCTGGTCCGCCAGACTGGCACCCATCTGCACCGCGGTGCCCTCTCGTCCCGCGCTCCCGCCGAACAGGTGAGTGAGCACCGTGCCCAGCAGCACCATGGGCGCCATGCGAAGGGGAATCACCGCGTCGCCCGCGTGCACCGTGTCCAGCACCAGGTTGTTGCCACCCCGGATGGACGCGCCCCACCGGCCGTACACCGCACCCAGGACAAGCCCCGCCACGGGCAGCGCGTACACCAGCGACTCATGCGCCAGCCGGAACTCCGTGGCCTCTTCCAGCAGCGCCAGGAACACCGCGGACGCCACGCCGCACACGCCCCCCACGATGGCGCCCAACAGCAGCCACTGGCCCAGCGCTCGAGCACTCCCGGAGAGGTTCATTGTCGGACTCTAACCGTGAAACAACGCGTCAACCGGAAGCGCCGCGTCAGCAAAGGGCGCGTGACGGCGCCACTCTGACGCACTGTGGCGGAATTCGTGTTCAACATGGAATACATAGTGCGGGGTTAATTCAGGTCTGAGGAGTGATTCCAGAGTCAAACCCGTGTACCGTGCGCGGCCTCTCCCCATTGCCGGGGCGGGAACCCCCTACCTCTTCAGGAGCCGGTATGTCCGTTCGTCGCAGCGGGCTGTCCCTCGTCGCCGTCCTCGCCGCCACCACCCTCGGTGGCACCGCGATGGCCAGCACCATCAATCAGAACACGTCGTGGACCATCAACCGCTCGGCGTCGCAGACGTACCGGGTGGTGGCCTACGGCGACTCCATCTTCGCCGGCTACAATGGCGGCATCGGCAGCGTCGCGCGCCGTGCGGCCCCGGTGGTGGAGGGTGAGTACGCGGCGAAGAAGTGGGGCACCAACGTGGAGGTCATCCGCCGCACGAAGTCCGGCGCGAAGGCGGACGACATCTACAACAACAAGATCGTCAACGAGCGCTCCTACATGCAGGACTCCCGGACGCGCGTCGTGATGTTCGAGATGTGCGGCAACGACTACCTGCAGGCCCGCAGCGCGTTCTCCGACCAGACGGGGACGTGCAACTACAGCGGCCTGCAGAACGCGCTGACGGCCTGCACCACGTACATGGAGCGGGCGATGCAGACCATCAACCAGTACGCGACCACCGCGAAGGTGAAGGTCATCTCCAACATCTATTACCCCGGCTATGACGCGGACAACGTGCTGACCTCCTGCACGGACTCGGCGACGGGCCAGAAGGTGAACAAGCAGCAGTACTTCCTGCCGCTGCTGGCGCGCAGCAACTGGCGCGCCTGTAACCTGGCGGCGAAGTACGGCTTCAAGTGCGCGGACGCCTTCGCGGAGATGATGGCCTCCGACTACGACCGCAACGGTGACGGCCAGGTGGACTCCGCGGCCATCGCCTACCGCGCCGGCGAGACCGAGGACGCCTACGTGCAGCGCATCAGTGTCACCCTGCGCAGCACGTTGCGCGACGCGAACGGCCACCTGGCGAACAGCAGCACCAGCTACGACTACATCCAGTCGGACAACACGCACCCGACGTACACGGGCTCCACCATCAGCGTGAACATCTTCTCCGGCTCCGGTTCCGGCTCCGGGGCGCCGTCCTACACGGACACCCAGATCGTCAACGGCAAGAACCCGGACTGGAACAAGTTCGGCCACGAGCGCATGGGCTGGAGCATCTCCACGTTCGACCCCGCGACGCCGTGAGCTGAGGCGGCATCCGTAGGGAGAAAGGGCCTCCGACCTCTTACCGGGTCGGGGGCCTTGTCGTGCCCGGACCGATGGAGTGGCCAGCAGCCCGGCCAGCGGCCAGGCGTTCAGGCCCCTTCTCGTCGGAGCGCCAATGATCAGGTCCGGCGCAAACGAAGGGTTTGACGTCATCGGCCCGAAGCGTTAGAGAGTGCACCCCCCGCGACGAACCGCTGGCCCCCGGGCCTCGGAAAGTCCTCAGGGGGGAAGAAAAGGATCGACGAAGGTTGTTGATCCCGAACGCGGCGAAGAGGTAGAAGCCGCGCCCCTCACCTCGAAGCCCGCGCACTGGCGCGGAAGGCACTTCGTGGAGAGAGCAGCACCGACAAGGAAATAGGGCAGTCAACGAGCGAGTTGACAGCGAACGCGGCGAAGAGATAGAAGCCGCGCCCCACCGAGGAAGCAGC
The DNA here is from genome assembly GCF_003611625.1 of Corallococcus sp. CA054B. NCBI lineage: Bacteria > Pseudomonadati > Myxococcota > Myxococcia > Myxococcales > Myxococcaceae > Corallococcus > Corallococcus sp. CA054B. The sequence goes on along the minus strand of NZ_RAVY01000031.1, from coordinate 371 downwards.
AGTCCGGAAGGCAACACGACGGACGCAAAGCGGTGGGAAAAGCTGACAGCAAGCGGTTGACAGGGAGCGCGGCGCTGAAGTAGAAGCCGCTCCCCTTCGAAAAGAAGCGGCGGAAGTCACTGGACGGCGCCGACGAACTTCGAAGCAGCCCGCAGGACGCAAAAGCGAAGTTGACGCTGACTGCGAACTGAAATAGAAGCTGCAACCCGCCGGGCGAAATAAACCGGCAAGCAACAAAGTCGCAACAGGCGGCTCGGTCTTTGAAAACCAAATAGCAAGCCCAAGCAGTAATGGATTGCGGAAACCGCAGTCAATTTTTTGAGGGCATCTTCACCTCCAAGAGCAGCGCTGAAAAGCGCAGCGAGGAGGGA
>NZ_RAVY01000319.1:0-6869 GCF_003611625.1 Corallococcus sp. CA054B | reverse complement strand
CCCATGGCCGCCCCCCTGCCGCTGATCCACGCCGTCCCCGCCGGAGCGCCCTCGCGCCGTCTGGACCTGGATGGCGCGCTCAACGACGAGCAGCGCGCGGCCGTCGAAGCAGGGGAGGGGCCCGTGCTCGTGATTGCTGGGGCCGGCTCCGGCAAGACGCGCACGCTCACGTACCGCGTGGCGCGCATGCTGGAGCGGGGCGTCCCTCCATCGTCGCTGCTGCTGCTCACGTTCACCAACAAGGCCGCGCGCGAGATGATCCGCCGCGTGGAGGAGCTGGCCGGCGGCTTCGCGGACGTGGGCAGTCTGCTCGGCGGCACCTTCCACCACGCGGCGCACGTGCTCCTGCGCCAGCACGCGGGCGCGCTGGGCTTCTCCACCGGCTTCACCGTGCTGGACCGCGAGGACGCGCGCGACCTGATGGCCACGTGCCTGGCGGAGCGGAAGCTGCGCAGCGACAAGCGCTTCCCGCGCCCGGACGCGCTGCTGGACCTGGTCTCCCTGGCCACCAACCTCCAGCAGCCCGTGTCGCAGGTGCTGGTGGACCGGCGCAGGGAGATGCTGCCCGTGGCCCCGGAGGTGTTCGCCACCGCGCGCCGCTTCCAGCAGCGCAAGGCGCAGCTGCACCTGATGGACTACGACGACCTGCTGTCGCACCTGAAGCGGCTGCTGGAGGACCACCCGTCCATCCGCGCGGAGCTCACCGGGCGCTTCCAGGGCGTGCTCGTGGACGAGTACCAGGACACGAACCGCCTCCAGGGCGACCTCGTGGACCTGCTCGTGGGCGAGCGCAAGAACCTCACCGTCGTGGGCGACGACTGCCAATCCATCTACAGCTTCCGGGGCGCGGAGTTCACCAACATCATCGACTTCCCCCAGCGCTACCCCGGCTGCGGCATCTACCCGCTCACGCGCAACTACCGCTCCACGCCCCAGGTGCTGCGGCTGGCCAACGCCGTCATCGCGCGCAACACCCGGCAGTTCCCCAAGGCGCTCGTGTCCGACGGCGCCCCCGGCCCCGTGCCCCAGGTGGTGCCCACCCGCGACGTGAAGGCCCAGGCCGCCTTCGTCGCCGAGCGCGTCCTGGAGCTGCGCGCCCGGGGTGAGCGCCTGGAGTCCATGGCGGTGCTCTACCGCGCCCACCTGCACTCCCTGGAGCTCCAGCTGGAGCTGACGCGCCACGGGATTCCGTTCCGCGTGCGCTCCGGGGTGCGCTTCTTCGAGCAGGCCCACGTCAAGGACGCGCTCGCCCACCTGCGATGGGCGAACAACCGGACCGATGAGCTGGCCTTCAAGCGGCTCGCGCGGAGGCTCTCCGGTGTGGGCACCGCCAGCACGGAGCACCTGTGGGCCGCCCTGGCCGCGCTGCCCCCGGAGTTGTCCCTCCCGGACGCGCTGGCCCACCCGGACGTCCAGGCCCACGTGCCGAAAAAGGCGCAGGCCGGCTTCCAGCGCTTCCAGTCCCTGATGACCAAGCTGTCCGCCAGTGGGGCCCGGAGCCCGGGCGCGCTGCTCGCGGAGGTGCTGGCGGCTCGCGAGCCCCCGGCCACCCCGGACGGGGCGGACCCCCGCGGGGAGGACCTGCGCCAGCTCCAGGAGTTCGCCGGCCGCTTCGAGGACGTGCCCCGCTTCCTGTCCGCCATCGCCCTGGTGGCCGAGTTCTCCGCCCGGGCCGCCCTGGACGGCGATGGCGAGGCCCCGGACGACGTGCTCACCCTCACCACGGTCCACCAGGCCAAGGGCCTGGAGTGGCCGACCGTCTTCGTGCTGGGCCTCACCGACGGGCGCTTCCCCCTGTCGCTCGCCACGCGCGACCCGGAGAGCGAGGAGGAGGAGCGCCGCCTCTTCTATGTCGCCGTCACCCGGGCCCGGGAGGCGCTGTGGCTCGTGTACCCCCACACCTCGCTGCCCCGGGAGGACGGACGGCTCCTGCTCACCCCGTCCCGCTTCCTGGCCGAGCTGCCGGTGGGTCCTGACGCGGTGTGTGAGACCCTCCCGCCCCCGGAGCCCGACGGGCCGATCCGCCTGCGCGACCTGGGGCCGGATCCCGACCGGGAGCTGTAGGCCGGCCCCGGAATCAGCCCCCCTGGTGGGCAGGCTGGCCAGAACTACAGTCAGGGAGGAAGCGTCCGCCTAGAAACGCGCACGCGACGCCTCGACGTGCTAGAGAGTGAGGACGGGCGCGGCCTCTCCCCCTGAGCCGTGCACGTTGACCTTCATGGCGGACAGACCTCGCATCGTCGGGATTGACCTGGGCACCACCAACACACTGGTGGCGTCCGTGCGCAACCGCATCCCGAAGATCGTCCCCACGGACCGCGGCAACCTCATCCTGCCCTCCGTGGTCGCGCTGTCCGCCAAGAACGACCTGCTGGTCGGCGGCGTCGCCAAGGACCAGATGGTGACCAACCCCAAGAACACGCTCTGGGGCACCAAGCGTCTGATCGGCCGCAAGTACCATTCGAAGGCGGTGGAGGACCTCAAGGGGTACTTCCCCTACGACATCGTCGAGGACGCCAACGGGGACACCGCCGTCACCCTGGGCGGCAAGCTCTACACGCTGCCGCAGGTCTCCAGCTTCGTGCTGTCGCAGCTGAAGACCATCGCGGAGCAGTTCCTGGGCGGCCCCATCGACGCGGCCGTCATCTCCGTCCCCGCGTACTACAACGACAACCAGCGCAACGCGGTGAAGGAGGCCGGGCGGCTGGCCGGCTTCGACGTGAAGCGCATCGTCAACGAGCCCACCGCCGCGGCGCTGGCCTACGGCTTCAACCGGGGCCTGGACCAGAAGGTCCTCGTCTATGACCTGGGCGGCGGCACCTTCGACGTCAGCGTGCTGCACCTGGCCGGCAACGTCTTCGAGGTGCTGGCCACGGGCGGCGACTCCTTCCTGGGCGGCGCGGACTTCGACAACCGCATCATGGAGTACGTGCTGGAGCGCTTCCGCGACGAGACCAAGGTCGACCTGACCGAGAGCCCCATCGCCCTCCAGCGCATCAAGAACGCCGCCGAGGCCGCGAAGATCGACCTGACGCTCATCCCGAACGTCGTCATCGACCTGCCCTACATCGAGGAGCGCAAGGGCAAGCCGCTGGACCTGCGCATCCCGCTGACCCGCGACTACCTCAACAACCTCACTGGCGACCTGGTGGACCGCACCTTCGACATCTGCGACCGCGTGCTCGCGGAGAAGGGCATCAGCCGCTCGGAGATCGACGAGATCATCCTGGTGGGCGGCCAGAGCCGCATGCCGCTGGTGCAGCAGAAGATCCAGGCCCACTTCGGCAAGGCCCCGCGCAAGGGCGTGCACCCAGACGAGTGCGTGGCCCTGGGCGCGGCGCTGCTGGGGGATTCGCTGGGCAGCATCGACGCGGTGACGCTGCTGGACGCGCTGTCCATGCCCATTGGCTACGCGATGCCCAACGGCCGCGTGAAGCGCATCATCGAGAAGAACTCGCTGATCCCGATGGTGAAGAGCTTCCGCCTGCCGCCGCCGCAGCAGCCGGGCGCGCAGTTCATCGAGCTGGACATCTACCAGGGCGACAGCGACCTGATGGTGGACAACGAGTACCTGGGCACCGTCCGCGTGCCGGCCGCGGCAGCGGGCCGGAAGATCGACTTCCGCCTCACCGAGGAGTGTCTCCTCCAGGTGCAGGTGGAGGACGCGAGCGGGATGTCGCGCAAGGTGGATCTGGCCACCCGCGACACGCCCGAGCAGTTGAAGAAGGCCTTGCAGGAAGTCGCCTCGCGCAACACGCCGGCTGCTCCGTCGAGCAGCAGCGGGCCGAGCGACGACCGCGGCCTCTTCTCCAGCATCAAGAGCATCTTCCGTAGGGGGTAGGGAGGCGCGATGCCGAAGTTTCCGTCGAAGGAATGGCTGGACGAAGCCGTCCGGCTCACCAATGCAGATCCGGAGTGCGCCATCGCCGGCAAGGGATGGAAGGGCGACTTCGGGGCCGTCATCGAAGCGGAGCAGGGCAAGCTGGACAAGCCCTTCGTCATCCACGTGGAGCCCGGGGACTGCAACATCAAGCGGGCCCGCGTGCTGTCGGATCCGGACGACCTGGACGAACTGGAGCCGGTGTACCTGGCCCGCGCGCCGTACTCCGTCTGGAAGCAGCTGCTGTTGGGCACGCTGGACCCGGTGGAGGCGGTGCTCAAGCGCCGCATCTCCATGCGGGGGGACCTGCAGCCGCTCATCGAACGCATGCGCTACAAGGGCATCGCCGACCGCGTCTTCGCCGCGTTGAAGACCGAGTTCCCCGACGGCCCCTGAGGGGCCAGAGGACCGCGCCATGGGCATCCGGGACGACTTGAAGAAGCAGGCGCTGGGGCTTTCCAGCATGGCCATGGAGAAGCTCATGGCCGACGAGAAGCGCGCCATGGCCGTGGCCCAGGCCATTGGCCGCGTCCAGCGCGGAAAGCAGGCCCTGGACCGCGGGCAGGAAGAGGTCATGAAGGCCCTGCACTTCGCGCCGAAGGGGGACTTCAAGGCCGTGGGGAAGCAGCTCGCGGGACTCAAGCGCCGCCTGCGCGAGCTGGACGCGAAGCTGGAAGAGCTCGCGGAAGAATCCTCCTAGAAAAGGCGTTGACACCTGCGCAGGCGAATGGCACTTATCGCCGCGTTCGTTGCGCAGCGGTGGCGCGGCGGGCGGCACAGACAGCAGGGCGCGTAGCTCAGCGGTAGAGCACTGCCTTCACACGGCAGGGGTCGCAGGTTCGAAACCTGCCGCGCCCACTCCAGAAAGGCCGTGAGTCCTCAGGGGCTCACGGCCTTTCGCTTTTCCAGCTCCCAACAGGCGGTTGTTCGCGGGGCGGAGGCGCCCGTTGGCTGCCGCACGCGGCCGGGCCGCAGTGTCGGGTTCCGGCGCAATCGGCGGGGGCGGGGCGTGGCCGGCGATCCGCGGATCGTGCGACCTTCACGTCCGTGCCCAGGACATTGCGATTCACGTGGGATCAGCAGGGACGGGCGGTCGTGAGTGGCCTGCCGCCCGACGACGTGCTGGCGGACTACCTCGCCCAGGAGCTGCGGCCGGATGCGAACCGGGCGCAGGGGATGCTGAACGTGCTGGCGTCACTGCGGCAGGGACGGCGCGAGCGCTGGGACGTCACCGGGGAGACCTGGAGCCTGGAGCTCAACCGGGCCCGGGCCTCCATCCACAGCGAGGTGGCCATCCCCGGCCGCTCCCAGGACCTGCCCCTGGAGGAGTTCGAGGACGCCATCCGCTCCTGGCTGGAGTTCACGGAGCTGTCGCGGGCCCACTGAGAGCGCGCCGGCCAGGGCCGGACAAAAAAGAGGCCCGAGCCCCCATGCACTTCGAGGGCCCGGGCCCGGAGCCCCACACCCCATGGGACCCACAGCCGGAAAAGTCTTGATCCGCGGAAGCGTCAGCTCTTCGCGGGGGCCGCCGCGTCGCGGCTCACGTCCGAGGACGTCTCACCGTTGGGCGCGTGCGGCGGCGTGTTCTTGGCCTTCACCAGCGAGGCCACGATGCTGGCGCCCAGCACCAGCGCGATGACGCCCAGGGAGACGGCCGGGGACAGGTGCACCACGTCCACCAGCGCCATCTTCGCGCCCACGAAGACGAGCACGCCGGACAGGCCGACCTTCAGGTAGGTGAACTTCTCCATCGCGCCGGCCATCAGGAAGAAGAGCGAGCGCAGGCCCAGGATGGCGAAGATGTTCGACGTGAAGACGATGAACGGGTCGCGCGTCACCGCGAAGATGGCGGGGATGGAGTCCAGCGCGAAGAGCACGTCGGACGCCTCCACCAGCATCAGCGCCATGAGCAGCGGCGTCGCCAGCTTGCGGCCGTTCTCCACCGTGAGGAATTTCTGCCCGTCGAAGTGCGGCGTGGAGGGAATCACGCGGCGGGCGGTGCGCATCAGCCAGCCGTCCTCCGGGTGCTCCTCGTGGTTGCGCTGGATGAAGAGCTTCACGCCCGTGATGATGAGGAAGGCGCCGAAGACGTAGATGAGCCAGTGGAAGCGCTCCAGCATCGCCACGCCCGCGAAGATCATCGCCGCGCGCAGCACCAGCGCGCTCAGGATGCCCCAGAAGAGGACCCGGTGCTGGTAGAGCGCCGGGACCTTCATCGTGGAGAAGATGACGACGAAGACGAAGATGTTGTCGACGGAGAGCGACTTCTCGATGAGGTAGCCGGTGAGGAACTCCATGCCCGGCCCGGCGCCGTAGCGCCACCACAGGAAGCCGTTGAACACCAGCGACAGGCTCACCCACACCGCGCTCCAGGCCGCGGCCTCCTTGAAGCTCACGGAGTGCGCCTTGCGGTGGAACACACCCAGGTCCAGCGCGAGCATCGCGATGACAAATGCGATGAAGCCGCCCCACAGGATGGGGCTGCCGATGGTTTGGAATGATTCCAATGCGTTCACCTGGGTAAGGCACGGGGAGCCAACGCCTCTCAAATAGGAGCGCCGGCTATCTTCGGCAAATAGAGAATCCAGGCGCGATACTTCGGGAAAACGGAAGTATCGCCGGAGGCAGGCGTCCCACCGGGGGCTCTCGTGGCCCTTGTCGCCAGGGGAAGTGTTCACTTCCGCCGCGGTTTGCAATGACCCCGGCTGGAGAACGCTTTCACCGGGCCATTGAGACCAGCCGAGCGCCCGAACCTCCCGTGGCACGTGAGCCCGGAGGCACGGAGCGTGGGTGATGAAGCCGCAGGCGAAGGCGTCGCGGCCGCTGCCCGTCTCGAGGGCCCCCGTGCACGGAAACCCCCTGCCCGATGCGGAACCGATTTGTCTTCACGTCCAGCGCGCTGCTGCTGGCGCTCCACGCTTTTGGCTGCGGCGCGAGCCCCGAAGGCGACACGACGACCCCGACCGGCGAGGTGAGCACCCCCGCGCCC
>NZ_RAVY01000318.1:0-6891 GCF_003611625.1 Corallococcus sp. CA054B | reverse complement strand
CTCCACGCCCGTCACCCCGCCGCCCGCCGTGGTCGTGGCGCCGCCGGAGGACGTGAAGCAGCCCGTGGAGCCGGAGCCCCAGCAGACGCAGCCGGAGGAACCCAGGCAGCCCACGACGGACTCGCCCACGGCGAACGTGAAGCCGAAGCCTCGCGGCGCCCCCGAGTCCATGCCGGACAGCGTGCGCGAGGACCTGGTGGCGGCGCAGAAGGCGCTGGACGCGTCGAACACGGCGGAAGCGCTGCGTCACATCCGGCGCAGCCAGCGCACGAAGATCACCGGCCTGTCGTTCTCGCTGCTCACCCGCGTGTACTGCCAGCAGCACGACCTGGCGAACGCGCGAGCGCAATGGACCCGCGTACCGGCAACGGAACGTCCAAGGGTCCGACAATACTGTTCGCAGTACGATATCGACCTGTAGGGTCGTCCGGGCGCGCGGATTCTCCAGAGCGGGGGCGCGCCCGCAATCCAAGGAGTCGTCGTGAGAGTCCTACTGGCAGTGGGGGTCGTGGCGCTGTCCCTGGGGTGTTCCCGGGGCGTGCGGCCCGACAGCGAGGTGGCGGGTACGAAGCCCGTCACCGGCAAGGTGTATTCCAACGAGGCTGGCGAGAAGGTCACCCTCATCGCGCTGGAGCCCGGTGACGCGCACAAGGCGCTGGTGGCCTTCGAGGGCACGAAGAGCGAGCTGGACGGCCAGGTGCTGGTCGCGTCGGTGAGCAGCGAGCGCGGCAAGACGCACTACTGGACGCCGTGGCGCGGCCGCAAGCAGCGCTTCGTCTCCGTGGAGAACCGGGGCGGCTACGAGGACCTCATCTTCAGCGACGTGAACCACACGGGCTACACGCACCTGAAGCCGGACGCAGGGAAGACGGGCGCGCTGAAGGTGGAGAAGATCTTCGAGCGCTACCAGGACCTGGAAGGCGACAAGAAGTACCAGGCGATGCTCGCGTTCGACCGCAAGTTCTGGGCGAACCAGGCGGAGGTTCAGCTCGCGGAGGCCCTGGCGGAGACGAACAAGACGTGCGGCTCCAAGCTGACGTCCACCGTGGCCTGGGACTCCATCACGGACGCGCAGATCAACGAGATGTCCTTTGGCAGCTACTGCGTGGGCCCGCTGGAGTCGCTCCAGAAGCTGTGCGCGCGCTCCGACGAGGCCAAGCGCGCCGTCCAGCAGAAGCTCCAGACGGTGGAGTGCCGCATGGACGCGCAGGCCGCGCTGAAGCTGGAGGCCCAGAAGATCATCTGGTCCGTGACCTCGGGTTCGACGGTGCAGCCGGACGAGACCACCACCTTCCTCATCGACAACCTCTAGAACGAAAGCCCACCGACAATGACGCTTCGACGCATGGTCATCGCCCTGGGGCTCGTCCTGGCCCCGCAAGCCGCGCTCGCGCTGGATCCGCCCTGGAAGAAGGAGGAGAAGCTGCGCGACCGCATGGTGCTGGAGTCCGCCAGGGTCTGCGCGGACGGCAAGGGCCACTACACGGTCATCATCCCCCACACGCCGGAACACGAAGGCGACCTGTACTACGGGGACGGCAAGACGTTCACGCAGGTGACGCCCGTGGGCTACACCGACAGCAAGGAGGGGATGTTCTTCGAGCCGCGCTTCTTCAACCCCAAGGCGAACGAGAACTTCCGCGGTACGGACTACCGGGTCGTCTCCTATCTGCGGCTCAGCGAGGACGCCAAGACGTGCACGCTCAGCTGCGGGGAGAAGAGCCTGCCGCAGCAGCCGGTGCCGGCGGAGGAGGCCAAGGAGCTCCTGCGCAAGGCCACGTACCAGCCCAGCCCGGTGAAGTTCCAGCCGTACGCGCTGCTGCGCGACGACAAGGGCGTGTACTACCTGGTGGAGCGCGGCATTGGCGCGGACAACAAGAGCTTCCGCATCTTCACGGGCCAGCGCGGCCAGGTGAAGCAGCAGAAGATGCTCAACGTCGTCACCGACTCGCAGGGAGAAATCTTCTCCACGCAGGGCGGCGACCTGCGCCTCGTGGTGGACCGCGAGGAGCCGTCGTTCTGGGTGGTGAAGAGCAAGCGCCAGAAGCTGCGCGCGGTGCCGGTGGGTGAGAACCTGCCCTTCATCTACAACGAGCTGGGCGTCTACACGGGCGCGCGGCTGGGCACGCCCTGCGACGACGTGTAGTCCCGCAGCACCGGGGAGCCCCGGGCACGGTCAGCCGTTGAGCACCTTCACGGCCTTGACCATGTCCGGGGCCAGCTCCTCGTGTTCCAGGAGCGTGAACCCCAGCTTCTTGCTGACGGCCTGCATGCCGCGGTTGCGCGTGAGGATGTCCGCGACGATGCGGCGCAGGCCCCAGTCCTTCCCGATATCCACCAGCCGCCGGAGCAGCTCCGTGCCCAGGCCCAGCCGCTGCGCGGGGTCGCTGACGGTGATGGCGAACTCCGCGTCCTTCGTGCCGCGCAGGCGCGTGAGCCGGCCCACCGCCAGAATCTCTCCCCCGCCATTCCCGTCCGGAGACGGCCGCTCCGCGACGAGCGCCATCTCGCGCGCGTAGTCGTTGAAGCAGATGCGCGCCAGGCGCTCGTGGGCCACGCGCTGGCTGAGCTTCATCAGGCCCGCGTAGCGCATGAACACGGTCTGTTCGGAGAGGGCCTGGTGGAAGCGGCCCATGGCGGGCTCGTCCTCCGGGCGGATGGGGCGCACCAGCAGCTGCTCGCCGTTCTTCAGCGTGAGCACCTTCGCGTACTGGTGCGGGTACGGTTCGATGGCGAGCTTCGGCAGCGACGCGGCCTGGACGTCCGGCGGGTGCAGCACCACGCGCGCGTCCAGCGCGATGATGCGCTCGCCAGAGACGAGCAGCGGGTTGATGTCCAGCTCGCGGATGAGGGGCTGCTCCACCACCAGCTGGCTGAAGCGCACCATCAGCCGCTCCAGCGCGCTCATGTCCACGGGGGCCCGGCCGCGCACGCCCTTGAGGGCGTGGTGGATGCGCGTGCGCTCCATCATCCGTCGCGCCAGCGTGGTGGTGAGGGGCGGCAGGCCCAGGGCCCGGTCCTGCATCACCTCCACCAGCGTGCCGCCCGCGCCAAAGAGCAGCACCGGCCCGAACTGCGCGTCCAGGCTGCTGCCCAGAATCAGCTCGTAGCCGTCCAGCTTCGCCATGGGCTGCACGGTGACACCGTGGAACGCGTCCTGGAGGCCCCGCTCCGCGAGCGCGTCGCGGATGGCGCGGTAGGCCTCCCGCACCTGCGCCTCGTCGCGCAGGTCCAGGCGTACGCCGCCCACGTCCGTCTTGTGCGTCACCGTGAGCGAATGCAGCTTGAGCACCACGGGGAAGCCCAGCCCGCGGGCCTTCTCCACCGCTTCGTCTTCCGACATGGCGAGCCACGTCTCCACGGTGGGGATGCCGTAGGCGGCCAGGAGGCGCTTGGATTCGTACTCGGACAGGAGGGTGCGGCCGGAGGCGCGGGCCTCGTCCACCAGGGCGCGCGCCACGTCGCGGGCTCCGCCGGTGGGCTCCTCCGCCAGCGTGGGCGTCTCATAGAGCCCGGCGATGTTGTCCGAGTAGCGCCACATGTAGTTGAAGACGCGGGCCGCGGTGTCCGGGTAGCCGAAGGTCGGGATGCCCGCGTCGTTGAGGATGCGCTCGCCGGCGGCGACCTCGGAGCCCCCCATCCAGCTGGCGAGCACGGGCTTGCCGGGCAGCTTCGCGTAGACCTTGAGGCGATCCGCCGTCTTGGTGGGCTCCGTCATGTCCTGCGGGGTGAGGATGACGAGCAGGCCGTCGCTGTTGGGGTCCGCGCCGGTGGTCTCCAGGGCCTTCGCGTAGCGCTCCGCGTCCGCGTCTCCCAGGATGTCCACCGGGTTGGCGTGGCTCCATGGTGGAGGCAGGAAGCCGTCCAGCTGCTTGCGGGTGTCGTCGGAGAGCACGGCCAGTTCTCCGCCGCCGGACACGAGCGCATCCGTGGCGAGCACCGCGGGGCCGCCCGCGTTGGTGAGCAGCGTGAGCCTGCGGCCGGAGGGCCGGGGCTGGCGGGCCAGCACCTCCGCCATGTGGAACAGGTCCTCGATGGAGTCCACGCGCAGCACGCCCGCGCGGCGGAAGGCGGCGGAGAGCACCTCGTCGCTGCCGGCGAGCGTGCCGGTGTGGGACGCGGCGGCCTGCGCGGCCTGCGCGGTGCGGCCGGCCTTGATGACGATGATGGGCTTGGTGAGGGCCACCTCGCGCGCGGCGGACAGGAAGGCGCGCGCGTCGCCGATGGACTCCATGTACAGCAGGATGGAGCGCGTCATCGGATCATCCGCGAGGAAGTCGATGAGGTCTCCCCAGCCCACGTCCAGCATGGAGCCCACGGAGACGAAGGCGCTGAAGCCCACGGCCTCGCGCAGGCTCCAGTCGAGGATGGAGGTCAGCAGCGCGCCGGACTGGCTGATGAAGGCCACGTTGCCGGGGCGGGCCATGCCCTTGGCGAAGGTGGCGTTGAAGCCGCTCGTCGGGCGCATCACGCCCAGGCAGTTGGGGCCGATGATGCGCAGGTTCGCGGCCTGCGCGATGTGCAGCACCTCCTGCTCCAGCTTCGCGCCCTCCGGGCCCGTCTCCTTGAAACCCGCGGAGATGATGATGGCGCCCTTGACGCCGACCTCCGCGCACTCGCGGATGATGGCCGGCACGGACTTCGCGGGGGTGACGATGACAGCCAGGTCCACGGGCTCCGGCAGCGCGCGCAGGGAAGGCCACGCCTTGATGCCGAGCACGTTGGGGCGCTGCGGGTTCACCGGGTAGACGGTGCCGCCGAACGGGCTGCTGATGAGGTTCCAGAGGACGGTGCGGCCCACGCTGCCGGGGCGCTCGCTCGCTCCCACCACCGCGACGCTGCGGGGGGAGAAGATGACCTCCAGCGGCTGACGGGTCCGCTGGTGGAGCAGGTCGATGGAGGGGTCCGTCCGGGCCGGGGGCGTGGCGGGGCGTTGCTCGTCCATGGTGCGCTCTTCTTCCGTGGGGTGGCAGTACCGGAGCAATCTCCGGCAGGCCCCCATCGTGCACCAGTTGGAAGGAAGGGGACGGGGCAGCGGACGTTTCCCCATCCTGTTCCTTATGCGAGCGAACGGGCGGACGCCGTCAGGAGGCGCGCGCCCGCTCCACCACCGGCTTGAGCACGGTGCTGGCGAACTCCGCCAGCGTGGTGGGTGTGGTGGTCTCCTTCGAGCGCGGCTCGGCCGGATCCATGCGCCCGTCCTGGGCGGCGCCGTACATCTCCACGAACGTATCCGCCGCGAAGGCAGGCATGCCCGCGCCCAGCATCCCGTTGCGCAGGTCCTCCAGCCCCACGCGCACGTACTTCACGGGCTGGCCCAGGACCTGGGTGAGGATGCTCGCGACCTCCGGATAGGTGACGTCCTTGGGGCCGTGGACGCCCACGTAGCGGTGGCCCGTCCACGACGGGTCCAGCAGGAGCTCGGCCGCCTTGGCCGCGATGTCCGCCGTGGCGACCATCGGGAAGGCCTTCGTCTCAGGGTACGTGCTGAAGAGGGCCCCCGCCTTCGCCAGGCTCTGCACGTCGCGCAGCAGGTTCTCCATGAAGAAGCCCGCGCGCAGGCTGACGACGTTCGGCGCCGCGGCCTGGAAGGCCTCTTCCACGGGCTTCATCACAGACACCGGCCCCGTGCCCGGCCCGGTCTGCGCGCCGATGCTGGAGAGGATCACCACGCGCTTCACGCCGTGCGCCTTCACGCGCTCCGCAGCCCGCTGGCCGTTGGCCTTCGCCCAGTCCTGGAAGTCGGGACGGATGGCGGGTGGCGACAGCCAGAACAACGCCTCCGCGCCAACGAGCGCCGCGTCCAGCGTGGCCTGCTCGTCGATGGAGCCCTGCACCACCTTCGCGCCCTGCTTCACCAGGTCCGCCACCTTCTCCGGCGTGCGCGAGATGACGGTGACCTTCCGGCCCGCCTTCAGCAGCTTCTCCACGAGGGGACGACCGATGTTGCCGTTCGGGGTGTTAATGACGATGGACATGGGGTGCCTCCAGCGACAGCGAGATGGCGTGAACAGTGCCCCCGTGCCCTCCATGAGGCCACTGCATGCTATGCATGCGCCCATGCGCCGCGCTCATGAAACCCCAGCGCCCTCCCCCGCGGAGGTGGAGCTCTCCGGCATCAACCTCAACCTGATGGTGGCGCTGGACGCGCTGCTGCACGAGGTGCACGTCACCCGCGCCGCCGCGCGCGTCGGCCTCACCCAGTCCGCCATGAGCCATGCGCTCGCGCAGCTGCGGGAGCTGCTGGGCGACGCGCTCCTCATCCGCGGCCAGGGCGGCATGGTGCTGACGCCGCGCGCGCAGCAGCTGGCCGCGCCGCTCAAGCGGGGGCTGTCGGAGCTGAAGCGGGCCCTGCGCGACGAGCCCCCCTTCGAGCCCGCCACCGCGACCCGCCGCTTCACCGTGGCCACGCGCGACTTCTTCGGGACGATGCTGCTGCCGGGCGCGCTGGAGCTGCTGGGCCGAGAGGCCCCCGGCGTGGACCTGTCCGTGCTGCACGTGGACAGCAACACCTTCCCCAGCCACCTGGAGACGGGCGAGGTGGACCTGGCCATCATCGTCGCGCCCGTGCCGTCCGGGCCGGGCCTGCGCCAGCAGAAGCTCTTCACGGAGGACTTCGTCTGCGTGGTGCGCAAGGACCACCCCACCGTGCGCCGCAAGCTGGACGTGGACACCTACCTGAAGCTGTCCCACATCCTCATCAGCCCGAAGGGCGACGGCGTGGGCGCGGTGGACCTGGCCCTGGCCCAGCGCGGCCTGCCCCCGCGCCGCATCGCCGTGCGCGTGCCCTACTTCCTCATCGCGCCGCTGGCGGTGTCGCGCTCGGACCACGTCCTCACCGCGCCCCGCCGCCTCATCGCCGCGTTCCGCGACGCGTACGAACTCCAGGTG